>CANGHE010000063.1 GCA_947453545.1 Flavobacteriia bacterium | reverse complement strand
TAATTGTTGAAGCGTCTCCTTTTCTTTGATAGCTTCTAATGCTACTTTAGTCTTAAAAGCAGCACTAAATTTTCGTCTTTCTTTTCTCATATTTCAACTGTTAAATTTACACTTTAATCAGTTGTCCTATATTTGGGGGGAATTATACTTTTTAATGGAATAATCCTACTACAAGAAACTATTCTATACGTATCAATTAAATTTTTCTGAATATTGTAAAGTCTTGACACACCTAAATAATTAACTATTAAAGTGGCTGTAATATTATTAAATTTGGATTGAAAATATTTTTTCCAAATTCAGAAACAAAAAATAATTTGTTTGCATTATCTACAATAAACCATCGTAATGGTAAATAAACTGGATAATGTCTCTCCCAAACTAAATCATAACCGTGTAAATAAGATGAAGTAATTTGAAATGAAACTAAATTGTATTTTTTCAAAAACAAAATTGCCAAAAAACTTTCATTGCACCAATAACTTTGTGAATAGAAATCAGTACAAATTGAATTATAGCAACGTAATCTTTTCTCAATCTGATTGGAATAATGAACTGATTGGATAACCGTATTTAAATATACCTTTAGACAAGGATAAGAAAACATTACATCTCTAGATCTTAAATATTTAAGTTCTTTAAAAAAAGATATAAAAAGAAAACGGATAATATTACTTAAATTTTCAAGTATGTAAATAGTTGAATCTAATTGGTTAACAAATACATTGTCAGGTAGATTATATTTTAATTCATTATCATTTGCCCTGCTAAAAATCTCAATAACATCAAATTGTTGTGATAGGTATCCTATGTTCTCACTATACAGAAGCTCTGAATGTCCATAAGGAAATAAATCTGTAGTAATTACTAAAACTTTTTTTTCATAATTTATATAAAAAACATTACCCACTTACTTATTAACAAAAACAAGAGCAACATATGTATTGAAGTATACATTTTAATCGTGAATTTAACAACCATTATTACAATATATGTAACAACAAAGATTATATCAACTAATGGTTGATATAACATCAAGGAGTCTGTAAATTCGTGTGATAAAAATAATTGCAAAAAAAACAAAGAACTAAATATCCAAAAGCTAGCAAGAATAAACAAAAAAATAAAGAACTCACTATTTATTCTAATACTTAACGACCTATATAAAAGGTAAGAAATTAAAACAAAAAACAATATTTCATAGATAGGATATGGTAAAACGAATCCACCTTTTGTAAATAAAGCATATAATATTACTGTTGCAAATAAATTACGACATGAATTATTGACTATTTCCTGCATTTAAGTTCAATTATTTCTTAGCCAACGCTTCTTCTATATATTTAAACGTTGATAGCACTTCTGGTTGCCCATTTACAACAGCAACATCGTGTTCAAAATGAGCACTCGGTTTTCCATCATAAGTAATAATCGTCCAGTTGTCATCAGCTTGAATCACACGTTCCGTACCCATATTTATCATCGGCTCAATTGCAATAACTAAACCTTCTTGAATTTGTTTTCCTGTACCTCTTCTTCCATAATTTGGAACTTGTGGTTCTTCATGCATTGTTCTTCCTAGTCCATGACCTACCAAATCACGAACAACACCATACCCATGTTTTTCTGCATGCTGTTGTATATGAAATCCTATATCCCCTATTCTGTTTCCTATTTTAGTTTGTGCGACACCAATTTCAAGACATTCTTTGGTTACTTGCAATAATTTTTTTACATCAGGTGCTACTTCTCCAACCTCAAATGTATATGCATGATCACCATAAAAACCTTCAAAGTAAGAACCACAATCTACTGAAATAATATCTCCTTCTTGTAAGGGAGTGTTCGTTGGAATACCATGAACAACCTGCTCATTCATTGAAATACACAATGTGTTAGGGAAATCATATAAACCTAAAAAACCCGGTATTGCATTTTGAGAACGAATATATTCTTCTGCAATTTTATCTAAAAATAAAGGAGTAACACCTGGTTTAATCTCAGCAGCTAATATTCCTAATGTTCTACTAACAATTTGTGCCGCCTCACGCATGATATCTATTTCAGCAGCTGTTTTATAGAAAATCGTTTTTTTATTAAAAAGTCCCAATGTAATAAATATTTAAAATAAAAAAGAGGCTGTCTCAACATGAGCAGCCTCTTTCATAATTATGTATTGTTAAGCTAACACCTCTTTCACTTTGTCTGCTGCTTCTTGCAACAAGACAGCTGAATGAACATTTAAGCCTGAATCATCAATCAATTTTTTCGCTTCTACAGCATTCGTTCCTTGTAAACGAACAATGATTGGAACTGGAATATTTCCAATGTTTTTGTATGCATCAACAACACCTTGAGCAACACGGTCACAACGAACGATACCTCCAAAAATGTTAATTAAAATTGCTTTTACATTTGGATCTTTTAAGATAATATGGAACGCTTTTTCTACACGTTCAGCATTTGCTGTACCACCTACATCCAAGAAATTAGCAGGATTTCCACCTGATAATTTAATAATATCCATTGTTGCCATAGCTAGACCAGCACCATTTACCATACAAGCAACATCACCATCTAACTTAACAAAGTTTAATCCTGCAGCATCTGCTTCAACATCTGTTGGATCTTCTTCCAACAAGTCACGCATAGCTACATACTCTGGATGTTTAAATAATGCATTACCATCTAAAGAAACTTTAGCGTCAACTGCAATAATTTTATTATCGGAAGTTTTTAACACTGGATTAATTTCAAACATCGCAGCATCACATCCTTCATAAGCATTGTAAAGATTTACAACAAATTTTGTCATTTGTTTGAATGCTTCACCAGATAAACCTAAGTTAAATGCAATTTTTCTAGCTTGAAAACCTTGAATTCCAACACGTGGATCTATTTCTTCTTTGAAAATTAAATGCGGTGTGTTTTCTGCAACAGTTTCAATATCCATACCACCTTCTGTAGAATACATAATGATATTACGTGCATTTTCACGATCTAATAAAACTGACATGTAGAATTCAGAAACCTCACTCTCACCTGGATAGTAAACATCTTCAGCTAACAATACTTTAGAAACTAATTTACCTTTTCCATTCGTTTGAGCCGTTTCTAAATGACCTCCTAAAATACCCTTAACTTTTTCTTCAACTTGATCTAATCCTTTTGCAAGAACAACACCATTTGAACCAGTTTCCTGTACAATACCTTTTCCACGTCCTCCAGCATGAATCTGTGCTTTAACCACATACCATCCTGTCCCTGTTTCTTCAGTAAGTTTTTTTGCTGCCTCAACAGCGTCTTCAACTTTGTCAACAACAACACCTCTTTGTATTGCTACTCCGTACTTTGTAAGTATCGATTTACCTTGATATTCGTGTAAGTTCATATTCTGAATTTTGCTGTGTAAATGTATAGCTTTTTTAATTAATTTCTTAGATAATTAGAAAAAATAATTTCTATCGAACCATCAACTTCCATGCACCATGAATCGGTCTTGAAATGAATTCCTTTTCATTTCTTTTCTTTAAGTCATTCCAAATTTGTTCAAAGGTATTTTCAAATACCTCTTTTTCTTCATTCATGGCTTCTAACACTATTTGTGGTGATTGAAAATAATGTTTAACAAAATTAGTATCGAAATCTCCAGAAGTAAATGCATGGTGTTTCAATACATATTTACAAAAATCTAAATTGTGTTTAATCCCAGACACTTCATAAGCGTCCAATGCTTCTATCATATGAGAGATCGCTTGTTTTCTATCTTCACCCCATACAACCAGCTTGGCAATCATTGGGTCATAATAGATAGGTATCTCCATTCCTTCTTCAAAAGCATCATCTACACGAATATTTTCACCAACAGGAACACGATAACGGTTCAGTGTTCCTATATCAGGAGTAAAATTATTGAATGTATCTTCAGCATATAAACGAATTTCAATCGCATGGCCATATATAACTAACTCTTCCTGTTTTTTTGGTAAGGACTCCCCTCTTGCAACACGTATCTGCCACTCGACAAGATCAAGACCAGTTATTTCTTCTGTTACAGGATGCTCTACTTGCAAACGTGTATTCATTTCTAAGAAATAAAATTGAAGGTCTGCATCTACCAAAAATTCTACCGTACCTGCACCTACATAATTACATGATTTACAAACAGCTATTGCTGCTTCACCCATTCGCTGACGTAACTCTGGTGTTAAAATTGCACTTGGCGCTTCTTCAATAACTTTTTGATGCCTTCTTTGAATGCTACACTCTCTCTCAAACAGATAGACATGATTTCCTTGCGTATCACCGAAAACTTGAATTTCAATATGGCGTGGCTTAGTTACAAATTTTTCAATAAACACCTCGTCATTACCGAAGGAAGAACGCGCTTCACTTTGAGCCATTTTCATCTGCTCTTGCAAATCTTCTTCTTTTTCTACTAAACGCATTCCTTTTCCACCACCACCAGCAGATGCTTTGATAAGAACAGGATAACCAATTTGTTTTGCTGTACTAAGTGCTTCTTCAGTAGAATTGATTGCTCTATCAATACCTGGAACCAAAGGAACATTGAAAGCTTTTACGGCTTGTTTTGCAGAAATTTTATCCCCCATTACCTCGATCGCATCAATATTAGGACCAATAAAAATGATGTCTTCTTGGGCAATTCTACGAGCAAAATCAGCATTTTCAGATAAAAAGCCATATCCTGGATGTATACCATCAACACCTAGTTCCTTGGCTACTTCGATAATCTTATCTTGTTTTAAATAACTTTCACTTGATGGAGAATTACCTATGTATATCGACTCATCTGCTTCTAATACATGAGGAGCATTTCTATCTGCATCAGAGTATACAGCAACAGAAATAATATTCATTTTCTTTAAGGTTCTAATAACCCTACGTGCTATCTCTCCTCTATTCGCAATTAGTACTTTCTTCATTTACATTATAATTTCACTTTATTGTAACTTGATTACCTTTTACACTTAAAGATCCCGTTGCTTTAGGGATTGGTCTTCTATTTTTACTTTTTTTCTTGACTGATTTTCTTTCATCTTCAGATCTGAATAAATCCAAAAAAGACTGATATAATCCAAATTCATTCAAAGTTGAAAATTCTTCTTGTATGTTAATTCCCCCCCCTTGTGTTGTTCTACTATTTAATTGTGTACTTACATTAAAATCATTCGTTTCATTAAAAGCAATAACCCTAACTGTACCATCATCATTCAATTTGTACTCAAAACTCAAATTTCCAATTAACATACTTTGATTAGTATAAGATGACCTTCCAAATGAACCGTTGACTAATAATTTACCATCTAAGTAATTTTTTGTTACACCTAATGCCATTTTACTTGTGTTTTGGGAAGGATCTTCAACGGTAGCAGCGACTGTGTTGGCAACATTATATGAAACATTAAACTTGTAATCTTTCGATAAATCACCTAAAAGACTATTAATTTGATTAGAAACCAAATCGGCTACAGCATTTGTTCCAACAGTATTAGAACTTGATAATAAAGGTTGAAATTTCTTCCAAAGTAATAACGAGAAAAACTGTTTATTTAACTCATCATTATTGTTATTTATTCTAGAAACAGCCGCTTTAGCATCATCATTAACACCTGTACCTGCTTTTGCTAATTCAATTTCAAAATTAACTTTTGGTTTTTCTATAGTTTCACTTAATTTAAGATTACACTTCACCTCTTGAATAGTTTGAGCGTTAGTTGTTTGTATTGGTAAAATCTCTTTTAAATTAGTATATACATTACAATATGTAATCAAATCTAAATATGCAACATATGGATTGCCATTCCACGTTATTGTACCATTTTCTTGAATAATAAAGTTTTGCTTAATCGGTCCTAAAACAAAATTATAAGTACTCAACTGAGAATTTTCATTTTTAATTCTATATTGACCATTCATCTTAAGTTCACCATTTCGTTCCATTTTTATACTGATGTCACCAACACCAAAAGCAGTAATCTCATCTCCTAAACGCTCATTAAAAATCAATTTAATTTTAGCATTGGGATTAATTTTAAAATTCAAATCTAATTCAACTCCTGTAAAGTCTATTTTGTTATTTAATTGTTCTTTAATTGTGCTCTTATCAATAAATTTAATAAACTTATCCTCCTCCATTTGCGTTGCCCCATACATAGGAAAATTAACAAACGTTCCTGTTTCTGTAGTTAAATTAGTAGTAATAGATAAATCATCAATTCCACCATTAATATTAAGTTCTCCACTTGCATAGCCCTTACCATAGTATATATCGCCTTCCTTAAAATGAGTATTCATTACTAAAAAACGATCTATTGGAAGCACCATTCCTGGCACTGATGTTAAGTCGTTTTGAATATTGAAAGCTAAATCAAAATTCCAAGCCCTAAAATTACGATGGTAAATTGTTGCAACCAAAGTTCCTGTTTTTCCTTCTTCATCCTTGATAGGCATGTTATCTACATAAAAACCATCTTGATCTGCTAAGATTTTACCCTGAAAACCAAAATACACACCAAACATATCAACTTTAACCCTACCTCCAAGTAAATCTAATTCTCCCTCTAGATCAGGCTTATTTAGCTCACCACCAATATGTAACTTTCCTGCCAATTCTCCTTGTATATCAGATAAAATTTGAGGATCAATAAACGCATTAGCAAATTGAATATTAGTTCTATTAAATCGCAAATCAAAACTTAGATTGTCAGAGATTTTATAAGGAAAATATCTACCATCAAAAGAAAAACTAGGAATGTTTTTATATGCCATATTTCCTTTAACATAAATACTCTTCATTTCATCTTCCCAATATCCAGACATATCTATAGTGCCAACATCTTCTTTATCAATGTATAAATCACGAATTATAGCATTTCCCGAAACTCCTAATTTATTAAATGGACTTATAATTTGAGTTTCTGTATTGAAAGTACCTTTAAGTTTAGTTGGCAAATGAAAAATGGTACTTATATTTTCCAATTCAAAATTCTTTATCAATAAAGTACCATATTCTTGATTATTATCAGACAAAACTCCATCTAATGCAATGACTTCTTGTTTATGTTGTAGTTTAAAATTATCAAATCGTAAATATTTTGTATCTAACAATACATCTGTCTCCTTGTATAGATCCCATCTATTATTGTTCAAATGAAAATATGATGGTTGTATATTAAATTTTATTTTATTTAATCCATAAAAATTTGTATTCCAAGCGATATTTGATTCTTTACCTTCAGAATTCCATTGCAAAACAGTATAAAGCTCATTATCAGCCCCCTTACCATAAAATGAAAAATCTTGAATAGCAATACTATCTCTAAATGAAAATGAAGTTGCTTCGCTAGTGGATTCTAAGTTTTTTTCATTTATATGATATTCTGACTTCAAATTTTTAAGTACAAAATCTTCATATCCAACTTTAGCTGATCTCAAAGTTATATCTAAAGTGTTTTTTTTGAAATCACCTTTAATACGTGTCCCTTTTGCAATGTAGAGTTCTGGAACAAATAAATCAAATACTTGTTTTGTTTTATTAAATTCAATGGAGTAATTCCAATCATTAGAATACTTAGATTTTACAACATTTCTTTTAGGAATAATGGCAGGAAGTACTTCACTTAATTTATTATTGACTTCGAGAAACAAAGTGTTTAATTCCAAATCACCATTCATTTCAACATCTACTAGTGAAGATGTTAAGTTCAAAATATCACGTTGTTGACTTCTCTCTAATTTACAATTTAAAAAATCAACATCAATTTCTTTTTGATTTTCTTTGTATAAAATATCTTTAATACGCAAACTCCCTGCTAAGGTGTTAATTGAATTGCCTTCTACATCTAGTATCAATTTTCCTTTAATTGAAGAAAAATCTCTTGGAGATAGATTTGTTTTACTTAAATCTAAATAAGTAATATCTGTCTTGAAATCATACCGATTAACTTTGTCAAAACTAATTAAACCTTCATATGCCAAAGAAGCATTAGGATCACTGATAATCATTTTACCATTTACATTATTATCTTGAAAGGAAGCAGATTCAATTTTGACTGAAGAATAATTGTAATGCTTAAAATGGAATTTTGATAAAGAAGCATTAAGTTTTGCCACTTCAAACATTCCTTTAAAATCAAATCTCCCACTTATTGCGAAGTCACCCGTAATCTTTCCAAATAAATCATTTTTAATGATTTTACCTAAATGCAAACTATCAATATGTAATGGATTGATCAGAGAATCAATAGAAGCAAAGGAATATTTATCTTTTTTACGAGAATAATCAATAGATATTCCATTTAGAAATCTAATCTTTCCTACAGCAGTTACTAATTGTTGACCATAAATTTTACAATGCTGATTTGTTCCCCGAATACTTATTTTCTTCCCCTCAAAATGCTGGAAACGTTCGAAATAAGAATTGAAATCAATAGGTGCGATTTCAGTAAGCTTAGGAAAGTTGAATTGTTCAATATCTTTGATTGGGAAATAGCAATATTCTATATCCTCATTGTATTTCAAATTGTGTAAATCTCTGAAGTCGGGTAATATAATATGCCCTTTCAACACACTTGCTTTTCCAAATTTTAAATTCAAATTACGAATATCCATTTCTTTCAATCGCTGAGTAACGACTGCCTCGACTTCGCAAAACTGATCCATCCCATCCAATTCAGATGAAAAATATTGTATGTCACGCATTGCAACATAACTTTTATTCAAAATTGCATCAAAATAAACTTTATCATCAAACTCCAAAAAATCATACCACTTGGTATATAACATTTGAAATTTTGGCAAGTAAGCCGTTGAGCGATTGGTTTTAAAACGTAGTTCTTTGAAACGAATTCCAGTATCATTCACTTTCGCATATCCAGAAAAACGACGTATTTGTAACCCACATTTTTCTTTCAACGAAATATGATTAATTGCTGCTTTAATTGTGCCTTGATTATAAGAAAACTTATTCGCAAACAAATAGAATTTAGTTAAATGCACATGATCATAATCAATTTCATCCGTTTTTGGTTTTACTCGGTAATCATCGTAAGACATATCCATGTTTTTCAATGCTAACTGCTCTACTTTAAAAGTATACGGCTTTGTCGTATTAGTTGTATCTGATGAAGAAAAATAATCAATAAGAAAATCGAAATTAAAAGTGCCATTTCTTTTACTTTGATACAAATGAAATATTCCATCCTCTACCTTGACTTGTTTTAGACGTACTTCTCTTTTAATCTGATTAACACCTCTCAAGGTGAGAAACAACGATTTCATATAGGCAATCTTATCACCTTTTCGATCTTCAATATTTACCTCATCTAAAACTAAGCGATTAAAAAAAACAATAGATACGCGACCAATACTAACATCTGTTTTTAACTCTTTCGAAAAATAGGAAGTTGCTTTTTGTGCTAAAAATGTTTGTACAGGACTCGTTCGAACTAAAAAGGCAAAGAGAATAAAAAGAATAACAAACCACTCACCGAAGATTGCTGTAAATTTTCCTGCAAATTTGAGTAACTTTGTCATTAATCTTTAATCATTTAGAAATTGAGCGCTAAACCTCTTATTCTACTAGGCATTGAATCGTCTTGTGATGATACTTCAGCCGCAATTATCAAAGATACAACTATTTTATCAAATGTTGTAGCAGGTCAAGAAATTCACAGAAAATACGGAGGTGTCGTACCCGAACTTGCTTCACGAGCTCACCAACAGAATATTATTCCAGTAGTTGATGCGGCAATCAAAGAAGCGGGGGTTAGGATTGAAGATATAGATGGTGTTGCATTTACCAAAGGTCCTGGATTACTAGGATCCTTGGTTGTTGGTACGTCTTTTGCTAAAGCCTTTGCGTTAGCTCAAAATATACCATTGATTGATGTGAACCACATGCACGGACATGTTTTAGCGCATTTCATAACAAATGGAGATAAAAAAACACCTGAATTTCCTTTTTTATGCCTTACCATTTCTGGGGGGCATTCACAAATTGTATTAATCAAAGATCATTTAGAGATGGAGGTTATTGGTACTACAATTGATGATGCCGCTGGAGAAGCTTTTGATAAAACTGCAAAACTTCTTGGCTTTCCATACCCTGGTGGGCCTCTGATTGATAAACACGCGAAAGAAGGTGATGAAAATAAATTTTCATTTTCGAAACCAAATTTACCTGGCTACGACTATAGTTTCAGCGGTCTAAAAACTTCTATCTTGTATTTTTTACAAAAACAAGAAAAAGAACAACCTGGATTTGTAGCGCAAAACCTTAACGATATCTGTGCATCTGTTCAAAAAAGTATCATCGATATTCTTTTTACGAAATTGGTTAAAGCAAGTAAAGACTTAAACATAAAACATATAGCAATTGCAGGAGGTGTCTCTGCTAATTCAGGCGTACGAAAAACATTGGAAACATTGGCAATTAAACACCAATGGAAAATATACATTCCTGAATTTCAATACTGTACAGACAACGCTGCAATGATAGCAATCACAGGTCATTACATGTATAAAAAACAACAGTTTACAGATCAATCCGTTAGCGCAACAGCACGTTTAGCTTTTCAACAATAATGAGTTACAGTAACTTCCCATTCGATTTTGTTTCTCGCGTTCTTCAAGATGATTTTTTAGAAGGTGAGAAATTGCTTATTGCTTTAGAGAAAAATGTTCCAATTTCAATTCGTCTAAACAAATTGAAGAAAAAAGAACTAGACTTCCCTTTCAAAGTTGAAATCCCATGGTGTAATGATGCTTTCTATTTAAATGAAAGACCTCAATATACTTTAGACCCCCTCTTCCATGCAGGTACCTATTACCCACAAGAAGCAGGCTCTATGTTTTTAGATGCTGTATTAACCGAATTAACTTTACCCGAGGACATCAAAATACTTGACTTATGCGCTGCACCAGGTGGAAAAAGCACATTAATCGCCAATTTCCTAAAAGGTAAAGGACTTCTTGTAAGTAATGAAGTCATTCAATCAAGAGCTAAAATTTTAAAAGAGAACCTTACGAAATGGGGAGCTAATAATACCATAGTTACAAATAACGACCCTGCTGACTTTCAACGTGTAAATAATTATTTTGACGTTATAGTAGTTGATGCACCTTGTTCTGGCGAAGGAATGTTTCGTAAAGACATTGATGCACGCAATGAATGGTCTAATGCGAATGTAGAATTATGCACAGGCAGACAACGAAGAATAGTAATGGATGTTTGGGATTCACTCAAAAATGATGGATACTTAATTTACTCAACGTGTACGTTTAACTCATCTGAGAATGAAGATAATATTAATTGGTTCTTACAAGAATTAGACGCTGAACTAATCCACATTAAATCAGAAGACCTACCAAGAGGAAGAGATAATATTGGTCATTACGGACTACCGTCCATTGTAGACACCGAAGGTTTTTTCATCGCGATAATACAAAAAAAGGGAGAACCAACCCCTTCAAAATTGACAATAAAAAGCAAAGGGGAATTAATCAACATTAAAGACAAAAATCAATTCTCTAATTACTGTAAAACAGAAGGCCAAACCTTTATTCAATGGAAAGAGTTCATTTTTTCTTTTCCCGAAAAATATGCTGATGATATTTTCTATTTACACCATCACCTGAAGACGATTAAATTAGGAACTGAAATTGGAGAATTCACACGTAAAGGATGGAATCCAAAAGAAGGCCTTGCTTTAAACCCTACTTTGTTAGCTGAAAACTCACAATCAATTGAGGTTACACGAGAAGAAGCTCTTTCTTACCTTCACGGAGATACTTTTACATTGAATGGACAACAAGGTTTTCTATTACTTACCTATAAAAATCAACCATTAGGTTGGATTAAACACTTAGGTAATCGCTTTAACAACCTCTACCCTAAAGACTGGAGAATTCGTATGCGTATTGACAACAAATAAGAATGAAAAAATATAAAGCTTGGGCATATATCTTAATTACGTTCCTTCTATGTGGAATTTTCTATTACTACAAGGAAAGATTTATTACTGCGATAAAACACCCAAAAGACTTTATTTTAGTTTTTGCACATGCATCACAAATTACAAAATTCAGTCTTTCATTTTTTCTAAGCTCACTAGGTATATCAACATTTGCTTTTCTAATTGAACTTTTAATCGTTGGATGGAGCAACAGTGCATTGAAAAGAACGATAAGTAAACCAAGTAAAAGTGCATGGATAGATAACCTATGTTATTTGTTGAGTATTACTAAGCTGTTTGAATTCATATCATTTGTAAGTACTCTAGGAATATTCTACTTTTTAATTAGTCTATTGCAACACGTAATGCAACCAAACCTTGGAAGTTACATTCCAAATAAATACATCCAATTTGCATTTTTATTCATTCTAGCCGATTTTATTAATTACCTCAGACATAGATTTAATCATTGGGGTGCTTTATGGGAACTACATAATTATCATCATTCAGCCAAAGAATTTAATATTATTACATCCACCAGAGGTAGTTTTCTCGAAGCTGGATTCAATTCTATATTCTTTAGTATTATCTACTTCATAGGTGGAATCTCTTTAGAACCAATTGTTTTAGTCATCGTTGCACGCGAATTACACATTCAACTGAATCACTCCAATATAAATAGTTCTTATGGGATAATTGGTAAGTACATACTTTTAACTCCATTAGACCATAAACTGCATCACTCGATTCATCAAGAAGATTACGATAAAAATTTCGGTGCGGTTTTTAAGTGGTGGGACATATTATTCAAAACATACAAAAAACCATGTACCCCAATAGAAATTGGCATAACAGATGCTGACTACGAAAATGAAAGTTTTATCCGAGGTCAACTTAATGCTAACAAAAGATTTGCTCAAAAAACCATCACATTTTTTAGTGACCGGATTGCAAGAAAGTAAGGTAGATTTTTTATAAAGTTGGACGATAAAATGTTACTTTACCTGAAATTACAGACTTTGTATCAAAAACTGAAACCCCAACCTTTCTTCCAAATTCCGAAGTGTTTTGTTCAGCCATCTTGACAACACCTCTTTCAAGAACTTCGTAAACCACTGCTGTATGAATGGGGTAAGAACCTTTGATTAATTGATCTTTCTCCTTTCTACTAGTTTTTACATTATTGAATTGTATAATATCACCGGGGTAAATGGAATCTTTTTTTAAATCTAATATCTTACCGAAACCATAAACACCATCCCATGAAGCACCCGCATAATTCAATGCTTGAGAAGCAAGGTCCCAGCATTCACCTCTTCCTACTTTCTTGCCAATTTGAGACTGGACATATTTAGCAATTTTCTGGTTTAACGCAGGTAACTTAACCTCACCCTGTAATACTCCAAAAAAGAGAACTAAAAAGAATAAGCGCATCATTTATGGTTTAAAAATTTCTAAAATAGGTTCTCCAATAGTCAAACTTTGCTTCGAAAGATTCAATATATGTGTTAAAGTTGCTGCAATATCAGTAATCTCAATTTTACGGAATACCTCTTGTTGTTTCAAACCACCGCCATACCACAACAAAGGCACATGTGTATCATAACTAAATCCTGTGCCATGTGAGGTACCTTTATGCGCATTTTCACCCTTATGTTCCTTGGTTAAATAACCTGCATCAAAAGAAAAAAGGATGTCGCCACTGCGTTCATAGTCATATCCTGCAACCAATAAACCTTCCCAATAATTAAAGAATTTATGTTGTGTAATAGCACGACTTGTGACAATAGAATGTATATGTTCCCAATTTATCATACTACTTACAATACATTGTTCCACTTTCTCTTGATCAATTCCTTTACTTTGAATTAACGCACGATTTAAATAGATATTGTTATTGTAATAAGACGAAATCAAATCAGCACCAAACTTTGTAACCAGTTCTGCTTTTAACGATTTCATTAATTCATCTAAAAAAATATAACCACCTGGTAATTTTCGATCTACAAGCGACTGAGGTACAGGAACCACAGCATGATCAGCAGTTACAAACATTACAAAATTATCACTTCCTATTTGTTTCTCTAATTCCTCTATTAATTTAGCCATCTCTAAATCCAATCTAAGATACATGTCCTCAACCTCAACTGAAGTTGGTCCAAAAGCATGCCCCAAAATATCTGTAGAAGAAAAACTAAGACACAAAAAATCACTGTATTGATCTTTTCCCAACTCTTCATTTTTGATTGCATCTAAAGCGAAATTCAACAGATGCGTATTCGCATAAGGTGTTGAAATAAACGCTTTATTCATTTCTTTACCCAATTTAATTGACTGAAAATCATATGGAAAAGTAGGACTCTTTTTACCGAAAACCAATTGTTCATAAGGAGAGTCATCTTGATCACTTTCAATATATTCATTGATTGGCAACAACGTTTTCCATGGATTTTGCATATAATTAGTTACGGAATTGGAACTATTAAAAGCTTGAACCCAACTCGGTAACTCTTTCATATAATAAGAACTTGAAACAAACATTCCTGACTCCGTATCAAACCAATAACTTCCATTGCTCAAATGTCCACCAGGTAAGACAGCACTCCTATTTTTTATTGATAACGAAATAACCTTGGATTGTTTATAGGTCATCCGTAATTGATCTGTTATCGTTAGCGCTTCCATATTCTTTGGTGAAGATTTACTTTCTTTGGAATTAGTTCCAAGTCCTTTCACCATAGAATCTCCAACACAATTAATAAATGAATTACCCTTACGATTAAACCAATCATTCGCTACAATCTTATGATTCATTGGAGTAGTGCCTGT
>CANGHE010000062.1 GCA_947453545.1 Flavobacteriia bacterium | reverse complement strand
CAGTTGCTATCAATGGAAAAGTTGAAATTCGTCCTATTATGTACGTAGCTCTTTCGTATGACCACAGAATCATCGATGGTAAGGAATCTGTTGGATTCTTAGTGAAAGTGAAAGAGATGTTAGAAAATCCAGAAAGAATGATATTCGGAGGTAAAGATCCGTTAGCAGTTCTTTTAGGATTGTAACATTTCGACAAGCTCAATGTGACTATATTGTGAGCCGTTGACTGAAAAGTCGACGGCTTTTTTGTTTCTTCTATACTAGTCACAAATTGTGACCGGTTCAATTATTCATTAAAACAATGAAAGAAAAGTCATAATCGATTTTAATCATTGATGAAAATGAATTATAACATTTAGGTGCTTACATAAAAGATTTAGAAAAAAATACTCCCTACAATACTTATAGTATGAGGGAGTATAAAAACAGATTCCAAATAAGAAAAAACAATTAAGTTTCTATTATCTAAATTGTATATTAAAAAGCGTAACCTATTCCAAAACCTAAATTTGGACGAACACCACCACCACTTAAACCAGTAGTAAGAGAACCAGCATCTGCATTATAAGAAAACTTATTATATCCAAATCCAAGATTTAAATCTAACGCAAACCCACTTTTCCATATCCATTGGTAACCAGCCTTAGCACCTAAACGGAATGAAGTATACGAAACCTCAGATGTTGCAAAACCTGCATCTAAAGTTGCATTACCTAAATTAAATCCAGCCTGAGCACCACCATATAATCCTTCCAATGCCTCTTTAAAATAGTACGTACCTTGTAGTTCAGAACCATAACTAGTGTATTTATATGAACTCAATGAAAAACTTGAATATCCAACACCTACTAAACCTGATATATTATCCGTTATCTTTCTTTCATAAGAAACTAAATCTGAACCTCAGAAAAAGGCCAGTGGATTTACTTTAATTGCATTGTCTTGTGCTTTAACAAAACTCATTGACAACAATGTTAATGCGGCTAATAAAATTTTCTTCATAAATTATATTTTTTAATTATCGGACGAGAATAAAAATATAATTCGATTAAAAAAAAATGATTGAATAAACAGGTATAAATACCTATTAAGAAAGTATTCCCCCTCCGCCAAAATCGTATTGTATAATATTAATCATCCTAGATAAAGTCAATATCAATAAGTTTAGAGTGAATCAAGGTTCAATTAGAATTAATACACAGATTTTATGTATAGAAAATGGGAAGAGAATGGTATAGATAAAAAAGGAAATCTCTAATACACTACTTCACATTCACCATCGTAGTAGTTCCATTTCCTAAAACCGTTGTAGGTGTTTTACCATCCCACTTTTGAATTTTCATATATTCAACATACAATGGAGTTAGTTGCATTTGTTTAATATGCATCGCTTTTGCTTGCGCTGAAGCTTCAATTACTACTTGTGCAGAATCTCCTTTTGCTTGTGCAATTTTCTTACGCGCTTCGGCTTCTGCAGTCAATGCTTTTTGATCCTCTGCTTGCGCTTGTTGTATCGCTTTTGTTTTTGCTTCAATTGCTTCTTGCAAGGAAGAAGGAGGAACAATATTTGTTCTTAATTGGCTTACTGAAAACCATTTACTTAAACGTTTATTACACTCAGCGATAATAGAAGATTCAAATTGTTCACGTTCATTAAAAATATGATCTACTTCCCATTTGTTAGCCACATCATTAACCGCTCCTACAATAGCATTTTTTAACCAACCTTGCTCTACTTCTTTGATATCTAAGCGCAAATTTTGGAACATATCACCCACCGCATTCGATTTTAGTGAATAATTAAAACTAGGCTTAATTACAGCAGAAAATCCACCCTTAGTGATTACAGATTGCTCTTCATAATCGATATGTTGTTGGAAAGTTGGAAACTCATACAACTGTTCAGTCCAACTATTATACATCACCCAACCTGTCTTGTACTCATAATTGGATACACCGCGACTATTTCCTGTCAATTTAACTTTAATCCCCACGTGTCCTGCGTCAACTCTATCCATATTAAATGGCTGAACTAAGGCTAAAATAATTCCTCCTACAATTATTAATACACCTTTAAGAGGGAAAGTTCTATCTTTAGATGGAACATTAGTCAACGAATTGTAAATATGATATCCTCCAAGGACAAGCGCTATCAGAATAATACTAGTTGTTATCATTTTTATGTTTTTTATATGAAATTAAAGGGCTTAGGGTAATTTTGAATAAATAGAAAGAAAAAACCAAAATTAAGATAGAAGCAGCATATTGCACCCAACCATTCACAGGTCTACTAATTACAAACTCTCCATATAAACTTAGTAAAGCAATATAAAGTACCCAAATTGTAAACAATACCCACCCTTTCTTTTTAACAGATTCTTGTGACATCATAGATTAACTATTAGAACATAAATTTAATTAATAAACTGAATGTTAGTGTCTGTAATGCTATAAATTAATCAAAGCAATTGTTCTCTTTGTTTGTTTTTAATATGTTTAGTAAATGAATTTAAAAAAAATAACCTTGCAAATTGAAAAGTAAGTTTTCAATTTGCAAGGTTTAAATTAAAATATAAAGTGTTTATTCCCCTACCTCCAAACTCGCGCGATACAATTTCAATTCATCCCAGGTAAATTCATCGCCAACTCGTTCTTTCAAAGGACTCAATGACAATTCATTATACCCATCAAAAATATCTTCTAACTGACTAATACGCTCTTTCGGTAACACCTCCGCGAGATCCAACTGTCCCATTTTGATTAATTTGACAATGTGTGAAGTAATTGTTCCCTCAGACATAACGCGTGCCGCAGCTACTTCCGCAATAGTTTTATTCTCTTGAATCAATTCTAAGGTAACTTCGTATGTTGATTTTTTAGGTGCCTTCTCCCCTTTTGCCTTTTTAGTAGCGACAACCTCTTCTTCTGGCTCATCTTCATAGAACGTATCCATCAAAGAAACAGGAGTTTGTTTTTCCGCTTTAATCGTTTCCAACATTGATTTACGGTAGTTTAACACCTCGTCTTTCCAAATAATATCTTTGGTAATCTCTTCATTCGCAATCAATTTTTCTAATAAAATTTCCGCACGTTTTAAAGAAGTAAGGATTTCAAAATGTGCACTATCCAACTCTTCCAATTCTTCAAAATATGCTTTTATCTTACGAATTCTTTTCACTTCTTCCATTTTTTTAAGGGTACTTTGGGCACATCCTTCCAATGGTTTTGTGAAATACTTATTCGCTGCTTTAACGCGTTCTAATATAAATTCCAACGAAATAGGTCGAACAGAGAATAACTTATGCAGTTGATTAATAAATTTTTGTGAAGGTTCTATCAATCCGTGTATTACACTTGCTTGATGATTAGACCAAGCGCGGTGTTTACCCTTTTCACTCTTTGCCCCTAATAAAACATAACTAGCATCGTGTACCCGCCACAAAGCATCTGTATCCCGCCATTCATATGTTTTCACTAAAAATGTATATAAAAAATGAACGGTATCTTCTTTCAAAACGCGTTCCAATTGTTCTTCATCTGCCTTATTAGACGTGTATTGCATCACTTGTTGATCATTTGTCAAACCGTTCATACGCATAGGCGACAATAGAACTAGACCATCTAAACTTCGCAAACGAGACAAAGCAACATAAGCTTGGCCTGGTGCAAAAACTTGTGAAACATCCAAAATTGCTTTGTCAAAGGTTAAACCTTGACTTTTATGCACGGTAATCGCCCAAGCCAATTTCAAGGGGTAATGAACAAATGTTCCTAGTACTTCCTCTTTAATTTCCTTCGTTCCTTCGTCTAGGGTATAACGTATGTTCTGCCACTCGTATTTTTCCACTTCAATGGTTTTCTTTTCTTCAGGAAAATGAACCAAAATCTCTTGGGAAGAAATACTTTTCACCACTCCAGTTTTCCCATTGTAATAGTTCTTATCAAAAGATAAATCATTCTTAACAAACATAACCTGAGCTCCGACTTTCAACTCAAGAACCTCATCCAATGGAAACATATATGGAGGAAATTCTCCCGTAACTTCAGCTTTATAAGCGAGCATTTTACCATTTAATTCTTTCAATGATTGAGCATTGATGCCATCCGCTTTTGAATTATGTGTTGTTAAAGTAATATACCCTGGATTATTTTTCACATCAAAATTAGGATGAACGTAATCGTTTAAGACTTTAATATCCGTTTCATCTATTTGGTTATTTCTCAAGTGATTTAATAAGTGAATAAAGCGCTCATCATCTTGACGATAAATTTTAGTCAACTCAATATAAATCGGTGGGTTTTCTTGTACTACTTTGGAGTGAAAAAAGAAAATTCCATTATAATAGTTACGAAGTTCTACCCATTCTTCATTTTTTACAACTGGAGGTAATTGCAATAAATCTCCTATATACAATACTTGAACCCCACCAAAAGGCTCGTTTCGTTTACGAATTGAGCGCAAGGTCCAATCTATCGCATCTAATAAATCAGCACGCAACATACTCACCTCATCGATGATAAGTAGTTCCATCGAATTTAATAACGCCTTGCGTTTTCCTGTAATTTTAAAGTGCTTAACTAAAGTATCTTTCGTTTCCCATTTTACACGATCTGTGAATTTTGGTGTAACATTAAATTCAGGAATAAATCCTGAAAAAGGCAATTGAAAGAAAGAGTGAATAGTTACTCCACCTGCATTCAACGCTGCGATACCTGTTGGTGCAACAATTACTGCTTTCTTGTGTGTAGTAGCTATGATTTTTTTGAGTAGGGTAGTTTTTCCTGTACCTGCTTTTCCTGTTAAAAATATGGATCGATTGGTTTGATTGATAAAGCGTGTAGCAAATTCAGAAGCATTGGTAGTTTCGAGCATCGTTTGTTAAAGTTTACTTGAAGTTAGGAATAAATATTCAGAGAAAATACTTTAATTAAGGTATTATTCTTTAAACAAGAAACTTTCAGTTAATTAATCTGAAAACTACTATAACAAGTCTATTTAACTTCAAATACCTTTACGTATTTATCTAATATTCCTTTAACCGTTAAACCTATAAACTTATTTTTTTGAACATTAAATCCAATATAATGTGGAGCAAATCTACCATCAATATTTTTATTCTCGAGTAAAATTTTGCGGGTATACTTTCCTTCAGAACCTGAAAATTCAACTTTTGCTAATACATTTTTCTTTATTGACCCTGGAGTCTTCTTACATTTTTTTCCGTAAATAAATTGTCCATTTTCATAATTTTTAATGTTATCATTAAACAAAATTGTTAAATTTCCTTTGACCTCATCAAAATAAGTATCTCTGAAAATTGGAGCGATGTTTTGTTTCTTTGGAATTTTACTAAACCATTGGAAGTTTCCCTCCTTATTTATTGAGAAAACTATTAAATCTTTTGTTATTGTTGTTGCAGATTCATGCCTACTTGTATTTACATTTGTTGAACCCGTGAAATTAGTAACACCAAAACTATTGGTTGGTGATGTTGAAACACCTGTATTAGATGAACTATGTTTATATACTTTTGTTTCTTCCAACATACCATAAATTTGACCTGTTTGTTCTGAGATGAAAACATTTTTCAATAAATAATCTGTAAGACTCAATTTACCAGAACTCAAGGCATATTTTGCAAGTAATTTAGTTTTCTCTTTTTCAGATTTTCCTTGAACCAATAACTCTTTAGTTAAGTCATTAAAATTACTTTTTGTGATTTTTAAATCGTTGAAATTAATCTGTATATGAAAAAACCCATGCATTTTAACTTTTGATTTAACAATTATCTTTTGGTCAAATGTTTTTTGAAAAGTTCCTACCAAGGATAAGACATTAGCATCATTTGAAACAATTTTATGTCTGTTCAAAATCACATTACCAGGACTGTATTTAAAAACTTTCTCTTCCTCACCCAGATTTTGAATAAGATAAACACTTTCTACTTGAGACAATTCTTGACTATGATCTAGTTGACTTAATCCAGCATCGGGCATCAAACCAAACGATGTAACCTTTACATATTTTTTTGCTAGATTATCAACCTTTCTACTTAATGATCTTTTATAGTTTATAATTGAAGTGAATAATACACCAGAATCAGAGATATAATGTTGATTAACTCTGAGGTAATCGATGTCAACATCTAGTTGATGAAACCCTTTATTTATTAGGTTAGTAGTAGAATCATGTACAGAGTAATTATATCCTAGTCTTTTACTTTTATCATCATGTAATTCACAAACTACAGCAAAAAAATTCGTGTTTTTTGATTTGATTATTCTAACTTGATTTTTTGAAATTAGTCCTGATGGATCTTGAAAAGTATCAATCAGTTTAATCTCACCCTCAGATTCGAATTGGGAATTAAATTTCTGAATATACACGGATATTTGATTATCTAATTCTTCCGTTGAAACTATATATAATTGATCATTAAGAAGTAAGGCCTTTTGAAAATGTAGCTTACTATTATCTTTTGAAACTTCATACATCTTAACATTTTTTACTTCTCCATTCGATGTATAAAATAGAGTGTATTTGTATTCATTCTTCAGAGCCTGAAATACATTTCCCTTTTGTTTGATATAAATTATATCTCCATTCCTTTTATATAAAATATCATCTAATATTCCATCGTGTGAATTATTGGAACCAACCGCAATGTCAAATAAATTAACTTGTGAGAAATAGTTAAATGGTACTAAAATAAAGAGTAAAAAATAAATAAAAAGTTTTAACATAGCTAGAAATAAAAAGTAAATATAGTTTTAAGAAAAATATTTTTCAAATATGCTTTAAACATTCAACCAAATAAACTAGAAGTAATTGTAAGTAAACTTGTAAATATAAAACTAGAATTATTGTAATTACAAATTTACTTACAGCCTACCCTAAAACAATTATTAATAAATAGTATTACTAACAATTTCAAAAAATAAGTTGATAGGTTTAAAAAATAAATCATATGGTCTATGCTTTATTAAAATGCATTATTATTAATCTTTCATCTAAAAATCGTACCTTTGCGACCTTAACAAGGAAAGATAAAGTGTTTCATATTCAAGACAAATCGTTTGTACAATATATCTCGCATGAAGAAATTCAAGCTAAACTTTCTTTGCTTGCTAATAAAATAAACACTGATTATAGTTCAAAAGAGCCTTATTTTATAAGTGTTTTAGATGGTTCGTTTATGTTCACAAGTGACTTACTTAAAAAAGTAACGATACCTCATCAAGTGTCTTTTGTAAAAATCAAGTCATATGAGAACACAGAGAGTACTGGCACTCTAAATCAACTTATTGGCATACAGGAAAGTCTTCAAGGAAAAAATGTAGTTGTTTTAGAGGACATAGTTGATACAGGAAAAACGATGGATTTTTTAGTAAATGAATTATTACAAGACAATCCAGCATCTGTCTCAATTGCAACCTTAGTATACAAACCTGCGTCTTTTGCAGGTAAATATATACCTACCTATATTGGTTTTGAAATATCCAATGAATTCATCATTGGTTATGGAATGGACTACAATGGGTACGGAAGAAATTTAGAATCTATTTACCAAATCAAGGGTAGTGACCCAAAAATACCACTATGTTAAATATCGTTTTATTCGGACCTCCAGGAGCTGGGAAAGGAACTCAGTCAGAAAGATTAATCCAAAAATATGGATTAGTGCACTTATCTACAGGTGATATTTTTAGAGCTAATATCAAAGGTGAAACCGAACTTGGAAATTTAGCGAAAAGCTATATGGACAAAGGCGCTTTAGTACCTGATGAAGTTACAATTAACATGTTGCGCTCTGAAGTATTAAAACATCCTGAAGCAAATGGATTCATTTTTGATGGATTTCCACGTACTAATGCTCAAGCTATTGCATTGGATGCATTCTTAAACGAATTGAATACTTCAATTTCAGTAATGTTAGCACTTGAAGTAGAAGAAGCGGAATTACGCACACGTTTATTACTTCGTGGACAAAGCAGTGGAAGACCTGATGATGTAAATCCAGAAATCATTCAAAAAAGAATTGACGTTTACAACAACGAAACAAAACCAGTGAAAGACTTTTATCAATCACAAAATAAATTTGTTTCAATAAACGGAATCGGTGAAATTGATGAAATTTCAACGCGTTTATATACAGCAATTGACTCATTAAAATAAAATCATGGCATCAGATAATTTCGTAGATTACGTAAGCATACATTGTACTTCAGGGAATGGAGGTGGAGGATCTACGCATTATCGTAGGGAAAAATACATCCCTCTTGGTGGGCCTGATGGTGGTGATGGTGGTCGTGGTGGTCACATCATAGTACGTGGTAATACACAACTTTGGACACTATTACATTTAAAATTCCAAAAACACATCAAAGCAGGTCATGGTGTACATGGAACAGGTCAATTAAAAACAGGGGCTGAAGGAGAAGATAAGTATATCGAAGTACCTATTGGAACTTTAGCTAAAGATGCCGAAACAGGAGAAGTATTATTCGAAATCACACACGATGGTGAAGAACGTATTTTAGTTCCTGGTGGACGTGGAGGGAAAGGCAATAGCCACTTTAAATCAAGTACAAATCGTGCACCACAATTTGCTCAACCAGGTGAATCCGGAAGAGAATCGTGGATGATTCTAGAGTTAAAAATCCTAGCTGATGTTGGTTTAGTTGGTTTTCCAAATGCTGGAAAAAGTACATTGCTTTCAGTCGTAAGTTCTGCAAAACCTGAAATTGGTGATTATGCCTTTACGACATTGAGACCAAACTTAGGTATTGTTCCTTATCGTACGCACCATTCATTTATCATGGCAGATATTCCAGGTATTATTGAAGGGGCTAGTGAAGGAAAAGGATTAGGATTACGCTTCTTACGTCATATTGAACGTAACTCCATCTTACTTTTCATGATTCCAGCTGACTCTGACAATATTCAAAAAGAATATGAAATTCTATTGAATGAGTTAAAACAATACAATCCTGATCTATTAAACAAAGATAGAATACTAGCGATTACTAAATCCGACATGCTGGATGATGAATTAAAGGAACAAATGAAACCTGAAATACCTGCAATTCCGTATGTATTTATTTCTTCATTAGCACAACAAGGTTTGGTAGAATTAAAGGACATGATTTGGAAGACCTTACAAAATGATAGAATGGCTTGAGTCAATTGATCAATCAATTGTAATTTCGATTAATTCATTACATACCCCATGGTTAGATGAAATCATGTGGATAATATCAGGTAAACTTCCTTGGATTCCATTTTATTATGGATTACTCTATTATGCCTACAGGCAATTTGGACCATTGCATTGTTTGTATTTTGTTTTAACTCTAATCGGTTGTATAGCCTTAGCTGATATAATATCATCTAAAATCATTAAAGAACTTGTAGAAAGATATCGCCCTTCACATCATTTAATACTTAGCACAAAGCTTCATTTCTACCAGCAAAAATCTGGTGAATTTTACAAAGGCGGACAATATGGATTTGTATCTTCTCATGCTGCCAATTTCTTTGCTTTAGCAATTTTTTATGGATTGGGGTTAAGAGAAAAGTTTCCTCGTGTAATTTATGTATTAGTAGCACTAGCTTGTCTCGTAGGATTTTCGCGCATATATTTAGGTGTGCATTATCTTTCCGATATACTTGGAGGAGCAATTGTTGGTACTATATCTGCTTATTTAGCCTGGAAATTTGTTTGGAGTCGAATTAAAGCAAAATAGTCATGGGCCATTTAAAACACTTCATCTGTGTAATTATATTTTCTGTTCCTCTTCTTCTTTTTGCACAAGACCCACAAGTTGTATTTGATAGACCTGGTATTTCAGATAGTCCTTACCTGGTTGATTCAAATCGCTGGTTATTTGAAACTGGAATCGGCGCAACAAATAAAAGCAATATTTCAGATATTATAATGCCATCGATTATGCTTAGAAAATTTATAGGTTGGCACACCGAGGCTAGAATAACCTATAACTATGCCCCACAGATGAAATATATTTTAAATCAAAATGATTTAACTGGCGACCTACCCATCGCACTGGGAATAAAACATAAAATTCGCCAAGAACATAACTACTATCCAGAAACAAGTTTTATTTTAAATACATATTATCCTTTACAAAAAATTAAAAATATAAGCCAAAATAATACATATAACTTTGAAGGAGGATTCCAATTTCAAAATCACATACTAGATGAATTAGCAATTAACTATAATATTGGAACGATCATCACGAATGGTATGAAAAAAGGTGCATTGACTTATTCAATTTGCCTAACAGGGTTAGTGCACAAAAATGTTGAAATGTTTATCGAAGGTTTTGGATACTCACCTAAAACAACACGATCAGAAATTGGATATGACGCTGGAATCATTTATTATCCAAACTATTGGTCACAACTTGATTTCACCATAATAGATAATCTTTTTCAATCGATACATTATGTATCAGCCCAAGTTGGGTATTCATTTTGTTTTAACACAAAAAATAATTAATTAGAAGATAAGGATACTAGAAATATATAATTTAAATACTGCTAAATTAATAATCAATAAACATCTAAATCTATGAAATACAACGATTTAATTTTTAAGTATGCTATGATTATGATTTTTGGAATTATAATCTTCTATATAGATGAAAAAGACTTTTTTGACTATACATTAACCCTATTTCTTATTGATATATTAGCGCTGATAAAATCAATATTGATTGTATATCTAAGTTATAAAAAAATAGTTCATATTACAGAACATGATATCCCTTATCATGTATACTTGAGATTCATGCTTATCAATATATTCTTAGTAATACTATCTTTTACAGTTGATTACATCTGTTTGTATAAAGTCGATCATCATAGTTTTATAGGATTACACAAAAACTTTAATTACCCAGAATTGATTTTTGAATTTTGGTATTTTAGTGTATTAAATTTCTCGTTTTTCGGCTATGGATACTTAATGCCTATTTCCGTTGCATCTAAGTTCGTAGTATTATTAGAAGTATTACTTTCTTTCACTACTATTTTCTTTGTACTATCTGACTTTGTAAGTCTTAAGGATTCTTTATCCAATAGATTAAAAGAAAAAAGGAAACAAAATGAGTAAAACACCTCTTGTTTCCTTCTAGATTATTAATAAAAGTGTTTTATCTAGAAACACTCACAACTTTAGATTTACATATTTTACAACATCCTTTTTTCTTAGTATGTATCGGTTTAATCGGATAATCTTTTGCCATTTTTACTACAGCTTTATGAATGTAATTTTCCATTTGCTTTGGATCATATAAATCGCCCTCTACTACGACTGTCCACACCAATTTTTCTGTTTTACGATCGAACATATTCAACGTTATTGTACTCTCTTCATAGTTTACAACTTGCGTAGTATAATTCGCATTATTCATACTGTTTGTTGAATATCTGAAACGAGCAGCATTGTGCATATGTACATTGCTATAGGTAAAATAACTTGGAAATGGAGTGTAATAAGGATTGATTGGGGAAGTTGCATTGTATTGATAATGATAAGCTTCAGGAGTTGTGTGTTCTACTTGCTCCAACTTATGCTTATTCAAAGATTTAATATCCAATTGGAGTAAAACATCTGGAGTATCAATATGAATTTTTAGCCCCCTCGTCATGAATTCATGAGATAAATAGTTTTTAGTATTATTCTCTATAATTTGGTTATGAAAAGGTGTGCTATCTGACAATGTATGCTGAGGTAACCATGCAAATGAGTGATACTTCTTAAAATCTATAGTTACATCTTTATCTGTGTACAATACATGATATACATTACAATTCGTTAATAAAAATGTTAATGCAATTAAAGAGAAGAAAATTTTCATAATAGTAATTTATAGGATTATCAATGAGGCAAATATATTAGAAAATCTTTAGAATGTTGCAATCTAATACTTTTTTCCAATAGGTATTATGACAGAAATCATTAAGAAATATGACGTAAGTCAATAAACTTAGTACTGCTTAAGTAAAAAGTCGTAAAATAGTTGCCAAAATATTTATATTTTATTTTATATTTGCCAGCATAACTAATTCAAATTGAATATTTAATGAATACAATTACTAAAAAATCATTGCTTTTATACGTATTTATAAGCATTTTATTTTTAGCAAAATCTCAGGAAGCAGATACCACTGCTCATGACTTCGCGTCAAAAGGATTAAAAGTACATGCTTTCTTAATGAATATGACCGATGTGGCTAAAGCAACAGGCTTTAAAAAACCTTATTTCCTAGGGGTTAATGGTTTACAAGTTACCTCTTTTACTAAAGAAAATGGATGGTAGAAAAATGGAATGTTCTCCATGTATATGTTAAATACTTATGGCGATAATCCTACAACTGATTACGTACACGATTATCAAATGTTTGACAATATTGAGTCGTTTCCTGATACTAATAATCATATACAATTCAAAAATGGCCAGTTAAATTATAGAACCTTTATCTATACTTTATATTATCAACATTTCTTTAGAAACACACGAATTTTGGTTGGGCAATATGATTTGAATTTCGACTTTGCATTCTCCAATGTTGGCTTAAATTTCATCAACTCATCTTTTGGAGTTCAACCAACCATTACCTATAACGTTCCATCATTTTCTACTTACCCATTTACAAATCTTACAGCAAGAGTTGAACATACGATGGGAGATTATGTTGCGCGTGCTGCTATTGCACAAGGTATGGGTGGAAATAACTTAAACAATCCACATGGAACTAAATATTCAGAATCTTTCAGAGAAGGTGGTTTATTTTTTATAGGAGAATTAGAAAGAGTAAAAATTGCATCCGATTTCTTAATGTCTGATGTAAAACTAGGATTTTGGGGGCACTCTGGTTCAAAATCAATGAAATTTCAAAATGTAACTGACACCACTGATCATCAAAGTCATATCAACTATGGTGCATATTTGATTGCAGATAAATTTCTTCGTCCTGAAAAAAGTGACTCATCACAAGGATTATATGCTTTTGTTGATTTAGGTTGGGCACCTGGTGACTACAATATCTTTAATTTTTATGCAGGTGGTGGTTTATCGTATACAGGGCTTCTGCCAAAAAGAACTGCTGATATCGTATCTCTAGGCATTGCAAACCCCTTCTTTAGTAAAGGATTACAAAGAACTAAGGGATATACTCAAACGGAAAAAGCAATTGAATTCAACTACAACTTTGTAACAAATAAGGTGAACATCCAACCTTGCGTACAATATATCATGAATATAGCTGGAGATCCGGTGAATAACCCTAATTGCTATGCATTTATGCTTCGAATTACTTCACATCAAGGGTTGTTTTATTAATTAATTAAAAATAAATAGCTATGTACAAACGTTTTTTAAACTTAAAATTGAAAACCAAATTAATCATTGGTTTTTCAATCATTACTTTTGTTTCGGTGATAATTGGTGTATCTACCTATTCTACCTTGTTAACAATTCAGGAAGTAGAGGGTGATGTAGATATGTCTGCCGAATTAAAGAGCAGCGTTACTGACATCAAATTTATTGTTGCACACGATTTGAAATTATTAATGGAGTTAATAACTACGGATAATCGTGATAATTTACAAGAATTTTGGAAGCAACATGAAGTACTAACAAAAGATTACGAAGTCGCCTATAAACCTTTAGCTTCTTTGTTTGCATCTAATGCTTGGGACGATAACTATCAGTCTCGCGTAAGAAAAGTTGAATTATTATTGAAAGATGTGCATGCTTATAGGCAAGAAATTTTAGTGCCCGTACTAAAGAATGTACATGAATTTAGACTTGAGCAACTAAATATCGTTGGTTCTAAAAAAGAAAATGCTCCTCTATTGGTTCAAAAAATTCAAGCAAAAATTGACGAGCAAGACGATAACGCAGATTCAAAAGCAGAATTAATTTTTGGGAAAATAGATAAAATCGAAAAGTACATCGCAGAAATCAATAAAATTGCAGCTGTAGAGCAAGACTCTATATCCAACAAAGCAATTGTTCAAAATTTTATTCTATTAGCAATTAGTTTAATCCTTGCTATCGTAATTGCAACTGTACTTTCTAATTACTTGGTTAGAAGTGTTTCCAAATTAAATACAATTATTCAATCCCTTCGTGCTGGAGAATTACCAGCAAATATGGAAATTATCTCTTCCGATGAAATAGGTATGATCACTGATTCAGTGAACCATTTAACTGATGGATTACGAACTACATCTGAATTTGCAGGAGAAATTGGTAAAGGTAATTTTGAAATGGAATTTGAACCTTTGAGTGATAGTGATGTGTTAGGGAATTCATTGGTTGAAATGAGAACATCTTTAATAAAAGTTGCTGAAGACGAGAAAAAACGTAATTGGGCGACTGAAGGTTTAGCAAAATTTGGTGATGTATTACGCGGTAATAACGAAGGTTTAGAGGTATTGGCAGACAATATCATTTCGGGATTGGTAAAATACTTGAATGCAAACCAAGGTGGGCTTTTCATTGTGAATGATAATAATACGTCGGATGTTCATTTGGAATTGATTGCTTGTTATGCTTGGAACAAGAAAAAATACATCCACATGCGTGTGGAAGAAGGGGAAGGATTGGTTGGTCAAGCTTGGCAAGAAGCTGATACCTTGTACATCACGGATGTTCCAGATAATTTTGTGAAAATATCTTCAGGTCTTGGAGATGCAAATCCGAAATCTTTCTTAATTGTTCCATTAACTGTGAATGATGTAACTTTTGGTGTAATTGAAATCGCTTCCTTCACCTATTTCGAACAAT
>CANGHE010000061.1 GCA_947453545.1 Flavobacteriia bacterium | reverse complement strand
CTAATTGTTGAAGCGTCTCCTTTTCTTTGATAGCTTCTAATGCTACTTTAGTCTTAAAAGCAGCACTAAATTTTCGTCTTTCTTTTCTCATATTTCAACTGTTAAATTTACACTTTAATCAGTTGTCCTATATTTGGGGGGAATTATAAGGAGTATAAATAGTTTCATTTTTTAATCTTCCATTTGGATAGTATTCAACCGTTTTTAGAGTATCTTCTTTTAATCCATATATAACCTTATATATTAATTTACCTGTTACGGGAGAAAACCTAAAAAGTGTATCAACAATCTTATCATTTTTTACTTTGATTTTTTGATCAAGCAGTCCATTTTCATTAAATTGTGTAACCCAACCATTTATAATACCATTTTTTAATTCAAAAATGGAACTTATTTTCCCATTTTTATTAAAATCATAGTATTTCCCTTGTTTTTTATTATTTTCATTCTCATAGAAAATCTCACTTAATTCTCCACTTGAATAATATTTTTCTACGCGTGTTAGATGATTGTTTTTTACACAACTGATGGTAAACATCATAAGTGAAAGTGAAAATATTATTTTTTTCATATCTTAAAATTTAATCACCGCTCCTCTGGATTTACATATCAATATTAAAAAGTTTCTTCACTAATGCTCTATCTTCGTCATCAAATGGCTTATTTTTATGTGCCTTTAAAGGTCTATAATTCATCACACATTCAAATAATTTCATTTTTTTAGGCAATAATGATTTCATTTCCTCTTCAAATTGTTTAAATCTAACTTCTTCATTTTCAAAATCAATTTCATTTTTTAACTTAACAGGTGTATAATAGCAATCACATATATCATTGTCTTTAATATTTTTATTTATTGACTTAATTACATCATAAAATTCAGAAGAAACTTTTGGATAATTTGGGGCATTTGTGTAACTCTCAAGTAAATAAAATTGTAAATATTCAAAATTTGATTCCATAATTGAAATTCTTCTATGCATGTCTAACTTTATTGAATCAGAAATATTCATAGATTCAATTTTTTCATCATACATAAATTTGGATAACTTTTTAGAATTAATAATAAATTTTTCTTTTAAGTCTTGATCAACAACTATAGTAGACTTACAAGACACAAAAAAAATAATTAATCCTATTAAATATAAATGTTTCATTTCATTTTTTATTTTATCGTTGTTAATCCCCACTCTGCTGGATTTGTACCACGAAGCTGTAAATGAGCCATCTACACCACCTTTTTCAACCCAACTCTTTTTCGCTCCACATCAACCTCCATCACTTCCACTTGCACGTGCTCGTGTAAAGCGATGAATTGCGAAGGATCAGCAACATATACATCTGCTAAATTTGATTTATGAATTAAACCATTCTCCTTGATTCCAATATTTACAAAAGCACCAAAAGCGGTTACATTCGTTACAATACCTGGTAATTTCATTCCAACGATTAAATCAGCAATGGTTTTAATTTGTTGATTAAACTCAAACACTTTCGCTTTTTTACGTGGGTCTCTTCCTGGTTTTTTCAATTCAGCAATGATATCGTTAAACGTAAATTGATCGGCACCTTCTACATCTTGTAATTTCAAAGCGCTCAAAACTTGTTCATTTCCAATCAATTCATCCACCTTTAATTTTGCTTTCTTAGCGATTTTCTCTACCAAATCATAAGACTCAGGGTGTACTGCTGAGTTATCCAATGGATTCACACCATCACGAATACGTAAAAATCCTGCTGCTTGTTCATAGGCTTTCGGTCCGAGTAATTTTACTTTTTTCAGAGATTCACGTGAGTTAAACGGTCCATTCTCTTGTCTGTGTTTTACAATATTCTCCGCTAATGTTGGTCCTAATCCAGAAACATATTGCAACAAGTAAGAAGATGCCATATTCACATCCACACCCACTGTGTTTACCGCTGAAACAACCACATCATCCAACGATTCTTTTAATAATTTCTGATCTACTTCGTGCTGGTATTGACCAACTCCTATCGATTTAGGATCTATCTTAACCAATTCAGACAAAGGATCCATCAATCGACGACCGATAGAAACTGCTCCTCGTACAGTCACATCATAATCAGGGAATTCCTTACGCGCTATCGCACTTGCAGAATAGATTGAAGCTCCGTCCTCACGAACTATAAACACTTCTAAATCTCGATCAAAACGAATACGACGAATAAAATTTTCAGTTTCCCTTCCTGCTGTTCCATCTCCTATCGCAACTGCTTCAATCTTATACATTTGTACTAATTGAGCAATCTTAGCCGTTGCTTTTTCACGCTCATTTTGAGGTGGATGCGGATAAATCGTACAATTATTCAACAATGTACCTTGTTCATCCAAACAAACAACCTTACACCCTGTTCTAAATCCTGGGTCCAACGCCAAGGTACGTTTAGCCCCCAAAGGTGATGCCAGTAAAAGTTGTTTCAAATTTTTCGCAAATACCTGAATTGCTTCTTGATCTGCTTTTAATTTTGCTTCTTGTATAACTTCATTTTCAATTGAAGGAGAAACCAAGCGACCATAGGCATCAACACACGCTTCTTTCACTAATGATCCACAAGCATCCGAAGTTTTCACAAAAAAACTGGTCACCAATTCAATTGCTTCATCTTTATCCGGTTGGGCTTTCAATGCTAATATTCCTTCTCTTTCACCACGAATAATCGCTAACAAACGATGTGATGGAATTTTGTACAACGATTCAGAAAACTCAAAATAATCAGCATACTTCTCCCCTTCTTCTTTTTTTCCTTTCGCTACTTTGGTTTGTATAACTGCTTTACGCTGAAATAATTTACGTACACGAGCACGCAAATTCGCATTCTCATTGACCCATTCAGCAATAATATCCTTAGCCCCTTGAATAGCAGTTTCTTCACTTTCAACCTCTCCCTTCACAAAAGATTGTGCCATTCGTTCTGGATCACCACCGCGTTGAGACATTATGTTTTTAGCCAAAGGCTCTAATCCTAATTTTCTTGCCTTTTCCCCTCTCGTTAAACGCTTTTGTTTGTAAGGCAAATAAATATCTTCCAATGCCGTAGCATCAAAAGTAGCGTTGATTTTTTGTTCTAATTCTGGCGTTAATTTCCCTTGTTCTTCAATCGCTTTGCAAATGGTTTTCTGACGTTGGGTTAATTCATCGAACTTTTTCAAAGCATCTCGAATGACAGCAACTTGCATTTCATCCAATCCTCCAGTCAATTCTTTTCTATACCTTGATATAAAAGGAATAGTAGCACCATCTTGTAATAATTGAATGGTATTCTCAATGGATTTTTCTTGTAATCCCGTTTGATTATGTGCGAAAGAATAGATATTCATTTTAAGTAAAATTTTTAAACAAAAATAGTAGAATTAGATTGGATTTTATATTTAGAGAGAATGAAATAAATACTTGATAAAAATCATATTTATTATATTGTTTTCAATTTAGAATAAACCTAACTTTAATGAAAAATAAATCAAAATGAACGAGGCACATTTACACATGGTAGTTAACCATTTTCCAATCATCGGGATGATCGTTGGATTTGTTATTTTAGTTAGCGGATTACTTTTTAAATCTAGGGTTACAAAACGTATTGGAACAATTACATTATTGGCAACTTCCTTGTTTGTATTCCCAAGTTTTGAAACCGGAGAAGGTGCAGAAGAAATAGTTGAACACCTTCCAGGTGTAAGCGAAAATCTTATTGAGAAACACGAGGAATTAGCGGAACAATTTATGCTTTTCGTTTGGGTTTTATTACCACTGATTGTACTTTCTTTTTACGCTGATTGGAAACAAAAAGCATTTTTAAAATATGTACATTTCTTAATAGCTATCGTTTCTTTTGTAGCTTTAATTTTCGCTAAACAAGTTGGTACAACAGGTGGAGAAATACGTCACACGGAAATAAGAAAAGATACAACGCATATTTCACCAAAAGATGTGAAAGACCTTAATGAAGAGGACGAAGATATTGAAGATTAGATTAGATCTTCAAGGAAAATATTCTCGTTGAGTTTATTGTAATCCTCTGTAGGGTCTCCTGAAATTGCCTTTGAGTAAATCAATTGTGAGTAAATTTATCAGTAGACTCTACTAACAAAGCAATTAATTCGATGCTGTTTCGTTCTTTGCAGCAGGAGTTTCGATTGTTTTTACCTCAGCTTGAGTTGGAGTTTCTAAAGGAGTTTCAGAACTAATATGAATTGTTTCAACCACTTCTGGTTTCGGTAATTCACTACCATAGGCTCTTACTCCTACTGGTGCGTTCACCAACTCTTCCATTTGGTTTGCTTCAGATAAAATTGGATCCGCGATATCACGCGCTGTTTCTTGAAACAAGTTGCTCAGATTCATATCATTTTTCATATCCAATCCTGATTTTTTAATCTCATTTTGGATATCATTTGAAGCATTTTTAATCTGATGTATTGTTTTCCCAAGTGTCTTAGCCAAATTAGGTATACTCTTCGCACCGAAAAAAATCAATACAAATACAAAAATCAATAATACCTCTGAACCTGAAACGTCACTTAAAAACAATAACATACTAAAACGATTTACGCAAATTTACAATGGAAAATTGAGATGTGTATGTTTTTTTTAAATTCTTCTCCTTTTCTACCTTACCTCTTCTCCAGAATCCTCCTTGGGAGTATAGATTGAATTTCCATTTTTCCAAAAAACGAAGCTTTTAATCCTTACCTTTGTTTTCATGCGTTATGTAATCATCGACATAGAAACTACGGGAGGAAATCCGAAAAATAGCAAAATCACCGAGATTGCTATTTACAAGATGGAGGACGATCAACTTATCGATGAATTCATTTCGTTGGTAAATCCTGAAATGCCCATTCCTGCTTTCATTGTAAAGTTAACAGGCATCAATGATCGTATGGTGGAAAACGCTCCAACTTTCCCTGAAATAGCAAAAAAAATCATTGAGTTTACCGAGGATTGCATTTTTGTTGCACATAACGTAGGATTCGATTATTCGATGGTTCGTGCTGAATTCAAAAGTTTGGGATACACCTACACACGTCCTACGCTATGTACAGTGAAATTAGGAAGACTCATCATACCAGGACACGCTTCTTATTCTTTAGGAAACATTACACGTGACCTTGGAATTCGCATCGATGGAAGACACCGCGCTGGTGGAGATGCACTTGCTACTGTACATTTATTCAAACACTTATACAGCATCAATCACCAACTTATTGAAAATCAAATTACCTACACCAAAGGCTCGAAAGAATTACATCCAGCGTTAGACTATGATTCTGTTGCTGAATTACCTAATAAAGTAGGTGTTTATATTCTTTACAATGAATTCAATCAAATTATATACATCGGTAAAAGCAAACACATTCGCAAACGTGTAACACAACATTTGGGTAATACCAAAACCAAAAAAGGATCGAAAATGCGCACCGAAATCGCGCGTATTGAAATTGAATTAACCGGTTCTGAAGTTGTAGCTTTATTACGAGAATCACAATTAATAAAACAACACAAACCAATCTATAACAGAACCTTACGTAAAAACCTCTTCCCTTTCGGATTATTCAGCATCGAAAATGAAGGTGAATATCTACACTTACAGATAGCGAATTTGTCTAGAACACCCGATTTTCCTCATACCGTTTTCACAACACAAAAGGAAGCAGAATCTTTCCTTTTTGAAAAAGTAAAAGAGTTCAACTTATGCCAAAAATTAAGCCACTTGTACCAAAGTACAGACGCTTGTTTTAGTTACCAAATAAAAGAATGTAACGGCGCATGTGTTGGTGTAGAAAGTATCGAAACGTATAACCAACGTGTAACGCAATTTTTAGCCACCTTACATTTCTCTGAGGATAATTTTTATGTTATAGAACAAGGTAGAACGAAAAACGAAAAAGCACTTATTTGCATACAAAACAATACTTTCAAAGGAATGAATTTCGTACCCTATTATGTACTTCAAAAACCTGTACACGAATGGATAGAATTCATTACAATTGAAAAAGAAGATAAAAATGCAAAACAGATAATTCAAAGTTACTTAAGACAGAACACACGCCCCAATGTTGTATACTACTAGGCCATGCAAGTAGAAACGATTATTCTTTTTTTATTGTTAGCACTCGTTGCTGAAGTACTAGGAACCGTTGGCGGATTTGGTTCGTCTCTGTTCTTTGTTCCCTTAGCAGGTTATTTTTTAGACTTTCATTCTGTTCTTGGTATCACCGGTGTTTTCCATGTTGCGAGCAATCTTTCCAAAATTATTTTATTCAAAAAAGGAGTAGATAAAAAATTGCTACTTACTATGGGGATTCCAGCGCTTGTCTTCGTTGGTCTAGGTGCCCTACTCAGTAAATACATCAATGTCAGTATTGCCGAATTGATAATGGCTTGCTTCTTAATCATACTTAGTAGCACCTTATTAATCAAAGAAATAACCATCAAACCGACCCTTGCCAATGCCATCAGTGGTGGCATACTTTCAGGGGTTCTAGCAGGATTAATCGGAACAGGTGGTGCCATTCGTGGACTTACACTAACTGCTTTTAACCTAGAACAACAAGCTTTCATCGCTACTTCTGCCATTATTGATTTGGGGGTTGACGGAACGCGTTCCATAATTTACGCTTTCAATGGGTATGTACATCTACATGATTTGTACCTCATTTTGCTACTTTTCATCGTTAGCTTTATCGGAACTTGGATTGGGAAAATTTTACTCAATCATGTTTCTGAAAAAATTTTCAAACGTATCGTGCTGAGTCTTATTTTAATCACCGGAATCATCGGTCTTATTAAATTCTTTTGATTCATCCTTCTATTTGTAAATCAAAAAAATATACATTATCCTGGTGATACTTACCTTATATTTTACCTGTAACTAACTCCATAACAATCTACTATTATTGACTAAACATACGACTCCTCTGGAGTCGACAATCACATCTTCTTGCCTTTGGCAAGCAATATGTGATTCCGCTGGAATCAATGGTGAAATAATCGTTTCTATCCCACGTGATTATACCTGAATACTAAACAAACATTGAGTCTATTCAATCGTTTTTTTGACTTCGGAGAAGTCATATGTTGCTTGCTGAAAGCAAGCATTAAAAATTTCGACTCCAGCGGAGTCGTATGTTATTTTCATTTACTACTAAAGTTTACTATATGAATTAAAAACAATTATTTTTGACATATGATATGCAGGAAGACAATATCAGCACGGCGAGATTGGAATTTTTAAAAGATTAGAAAAATAAGACACCAAAGTTTAATTAAAAAATTTAGTATGATTTTAAAAGTTAAAAAGTTAGCACAAAAACTTCTTACTACTCATCCTTTATCCTCTGATTTAGGATTACTAATATTAAGACTCATGTGTGGTCTAATGCTTTTGCATGGTTGGTCGAAATTCACCAACTATTCTGAGGGTATTAAAGATTGGCCAGATCCACTGCACGTTGGCATTAAAGTTTCTTACGCTATCACTGTCTTTGCGGAACTTTGTTGCACAATATTTATAATCTTAGGTTTATTTACACGTATCGCACTTATTCCTCTGGTTATTTTGATGTTAGTCATAGTTTTTATTATCCACAGTGGAGAGTCGTTGCTAGACAGAGAACACGCAATTCTATATTTAATGGCATATCTTTCATTGTTCTTTACTGGTCCTGGGAAATATTCAACGGATTATTTTATAAAGAGGAATAGAACGTATTAATTTTTAAATCATATCATTACAAAAATATTAATAGGGAAATTAATTTAAATAAAAATACATTGAAAAACATCCTCCTCCCCTTTTTTCTTTCCCTTATTACACTCGGAAACAATATCTCCGCGCAATGCGATAATGGTCAACTTGCAGAAAGAATCATCGACATTTGCTCCAATTCAACGAAATGGAAATATACAGTATTCAATGACTCTATCACTGTAAAATATTCAGGGAAATTTACAACAAACACCCTTTTAGGTTCTCGAAATATCACACAAGATGAGTTAAATAAACCCGATTCAAACTCGTTCAAAATAACGTTTACCTATGTTCCGAATTGGAGCGATTCAGTCTATTCAAACGTTAAAAAGAACAATGCATTACTAATCGAAGAATATGCAAAACATTATGACCTTATTGGTTGGCCTGCAAAAACTTCCCGATCCACATTCATTGAAAATCCTTTCCATTTTCTTCGAAACCGAGATTATAAAACAGATTCACTAGCGAAGATGATCCAACGTTTACCCGATTTTCGAATTGGTACCTGTGGGGTATTTTACCAAACAAGCATTGATTTTTCTTATTTGTACATTGTTCAACCAAACGTTAGGGAAGAAATTGAACTCTTTCTGTTACAACTACTAAAACTGGACCATTCTTTCGGTGGTGGTATGGATTTAAAGTCGAATTATTAATTTCGATTCAGAATTGGTAATATTAATCTCGGGAGAATTTGCCGCAGGAAGACAATTTCAATGGAGCTCTGAAATCAAGCAGAAAGTGCTCAATATTTCAGTAAAAGTTTGTATATTAGTAATGAAAAATCAAAAAAAATGTATAAAGCCATTGACATAGACCGTAAAAACCTAACCATAATGGGAGTGCAATTTTCTGATTTAAAAACATTGGAAAGTACGGCAAATGCTATTGGAACCAATATGTTTGAAGGATTTATACCTTCCAAAGAATCTATTCAATTGTACTTAGATTGGAAATCAAATAGTATTTCTGAATCAGAATTTCTGAAAAAGATTTATACTATTTATGGAAAATAATTATCGGTACCAAGACCCCGATTTTAGATATACAAATTCGAATGGAGTTCTTCATAATTTAGCAGACATAACAGAAGAGCACATACTTTTAGTTTATGAGAGTTTTAAAGTTTCTAGGAGAGTTGAGGAACTCTTAGAAAATCCATTCAAGATAAAAGATTCGAATACCTTATTGGAAATCTATCATTATTTATTTCAAGATGTTTACTCGTGGGCAGGAAAAGTGCGAACGGTAAATATTAGTAAGGATGGTAAACAATTTTTTGATGGGGAACGTTTTGCCATTGCTTTTCAATACATAGACAACTTACTTTTAGAATACAAGAGCATACGAAAAACAAATAAAAATCAAATTGCAGAAAAATTAGCGGAAATATTAGATAATGTAAATTATCTACACCCTTTTCGAGAAGGAAATGGTCGAACACAACGGGAATTCTTACGACTATTAGCATTGGAAAAAGGATACCAACTAAATCTTAACCCACCAGATAATAAAAACGTATATGATCGATACATGCAAGGCACCATCGAAAGTGATGTCAAAACATTATCAGATTTGATTTTGGAATTGTTGGAGTAAGTTTGCTATTTTTAGGAGTTTATAAAAAGTATTTGCAGAAAGAAGACAATTCCAGCGGAGTGGATGAAGCAATTAAAGAGCACAATGACAACAAATTGGAAACATATAAAAACAATTACTTTCAACGAACCTTTTGAAATTGAAGGTTTAAATATATGGAATTATAAATGGGTTGACACTGGAAATAAAATCAATCTAAAAGACCCAATTTATTTTCAAGACTATTGTTTCTCTATTTTTAATGTTAACACTAAAAAAAACAATGTTTTTTTTGCTGCAGGTGAATTTTCAAATTGTGTATGGGGGATATATCTACAAGAAGACGAATCTAATCAATTAGTTAAACAAAAAAATCAAAATAATTCAAGTCAGATTTGGCTTAAAAAAACAATTCAAGTAATACTTATTTTCATTGCCTTAGGATTATTCTCAAGTCTCATCTATTTCTTGTACGTCTTCATTCTTGGTGTTAAACATTAATTTTACTTACAAACATTCCGACAACACGAAAAATAAAAGCTACATTTTCTTATTATCAATTATCTTACTTGATGGTCGAATTAGTTTAGTTTAATTAATTTTATTATCGGAAGAATTTGCCGCAGGAAGGCATTTCAAGTGGAGCTACAGTCCTTTTCAACTTATAAAAAGTTAAACAATATGAAATCATACTTATTTCTAGCCTTAATAACTTTATTAGCTGCCTGTAACGTAATTACAAAAATTAGAATAGACAAAAATGCTAAGGAACAATTAAAATGTAGGGAACAATGGGTGTATTCTAACTTAAAAGATACTGTGAAAATTAAGATACTTTTATTTAATGCAAAAGGACGCGGTCACTTGGTTGATTTCCCTAATTTTATTATTGGTGAAGATATTTCCGGACATATATTTGGATATATAGATAATCTTACATCCACTAAATACAAAATAGGTGATTCTCTAACTTTATGTAGCTTTGACTATAATGACACATTATCAACTTTTCCGTTAAAAAGAAATGTTACGGGTGGATTAGATTTTATACCAGTTTTGAGGGTTTCTACAAAAAGTAGTTATAATGAATTATATTGTAAAATAAACAAAATTTATTATTGCAAAATAATTGAATAAATAGACTCATTTATCACAAAAAATCCCCGCAATTTTCATCAAAGGGATGCAATTCCAGTGAAGCATATACAATAGAATAACAAATATCCAATTTTAGCTTGCTACTTACTGTTTTCAAATAATTATTGTTTTAATAATGATACATCGAACTAAAAGAACTAAATATTGTTTATTTTCATAGATTATGTGAAATTAGAAAGATTTAAAAACATTAAACCGTTTTACTATTTATCTAGTTTGAGTATCAACCGAAGTATCAAACACAATGTTAAAACAAGTAAAAATAACGGTATTAATGGCTGTGTATAACACCCCATTCTTTTTAATCAAAAGAGCAATTGATTCCGTTTTAAATCAGGATTTTCAAAATTTTGAGTTAATCATTATTGACGATGGAAGTAAAGATTCAGAACGTGATGAACTAATGTTATACATTGAGAAACACGAAGATAAAATAGTGTACATTCGTCATAGCAATCGAGGACAATCAGAATCCATTAATCGCGGAGTTTTAAATAGCATCGGTAAATACATCACAATCATTGATGGTGACGACGAATACAAACCGAATCATTTAAGTGCTTGTCTACAAGAAGTGAAAAATGTAGACTTAATTTGTTCTACAACCGAAACAATCACGGATACCATCGACGATTATTTTGTTCCGGATAAAAATGATTTATCAAAACTCATCCATTTAGACGATACCATTCTCTTCGGAACATTGTTTGGAAGAAAAAAAGTATTTAATCGCATCAACTTCATTAGTGGGTTTGCCGCCGATGCAGACTTTTACGAAAAAGCCTCCAAAAAATTTCGTGTAAAAAAAGCAGATCTCAGAACCTATATTTATCACCGAAATATTCCTAACAGCATTTGCGCAACGATAAAAAAAGCCAATTCAATCAATTCTTGACCTATGGAGATCAATACTACACGTTTTTCTGAAAAAAGGAATATAATTATGGGATGCCATATAACGGGAGTATATGATGTAAATCGCAATACAACTCTTGAGGATGACAACTATTCTTTCGTAAGAACTTGGGCTGAATCCATATCAGACAAAAAACTTCAAGGTATTATTTTCCATAATAACTTTAGCAAAGAAACGTGTGAAAAATACAGCAATAATTCTATTACTTTCGTTAAAATAGCTTATAATCCCTCTTTTAATCCTAACGTATACCGGTATTTTGTGTACTACGATTTTCTTAAACAACATCTCCCCCATTTCGATAATATCTTTATAACCGATATATCTGATGTAACTCTTGTTAAAAATCCGTTTGTAGATCCTTATTTTATAGATAATCCGACCACTCTATTTTGTGGTGATGAACCAAAAACGCTGAATGATGAATGGATGCAAGCACACTCAACGAATCTTCGTGAAAAAATCACCGATTTTGCAGCATATGAAAACGCATATCAAAATGAAACGCTTTTAAACTGTGGAATAATTGGGAGTAAAGCTGACATTTTATTTGCATTTATTGAAAAGCTTTGTACAATTCATCAATATGCAAATCAGGATAATAAAACTGCTTATACCGGAGATATGGGAGCTTTTAATTATTTAGCTAGAACACAATATAACAGTCAATTAATACACGGAGTACCTGTAAATACGCTATTTAAAATGTACGAAAACGAGCGTGAAGACTGCTGGTTTATGCATAAATAATTCTTTAAATTAAACACTTTGAACACTAAACAAATACTAGATTGAATTGAGTATTTTAAATAAGTACACACTCTATTTATCAACTATTTACTACATTTAAAAATAAATCTCACTTCGTTTTTGGTGTAAGACTTAAGTATCGTAAATCTAAAATCATAAACAATCTATCAAAGTAATTAAAGATAAAACCAATGAAAATAGTAATCATCATACTTGCAGTAATCTTAATAGCATTTGCGGCCATCCAAGTTTATTTTATGCGTCTTCAAAGAAATATTGAAACATACCCTTATGTAGTTAAACAAAAATATGACCGATTTGAAATAAGAAGTTATGAAGCTACCTTATTTACAACTGTAAAACTCTCATCAAAAGGATATAAAAATACTTCTAGTCAAGGTTTCTCAATTTTAGCGGGATATATTTTTGGGAAAAATGAACGAAATGAAAAAATATCTATGACTTCCCCTGTATCAATGTCATTAGAGGATTCTGTGACAATGATGTTTATGGTTCCTAAGAAATTGAATAAGGAAACGCTTCCTAAACCGAATCAATCAGCTATAGAGTTTAAAGAAGAACCTGCAAAACTACTTGCTGCAATACGTTTTAGCGGTTGGGCAAATGATGTGAAAATTGAGCAGTATAAACAAGATTTAAAAGTGGCTTTAGCTGCGGAAGGCATCAATTACACCAACAAATTTTATTTTTTCGGCTACAATGCACCTTTCGAAGTTTTTAATCGTAAAAATGAAGTTTTAGTTGAATTGGAATAAATTAAACAATCAAGCAATTAAAACCTGCCTTTTTTCATACTCTTAACATTAAAATCATAACAAAAGTAAAATGAATATAACAATTATAGGAGCCTCAGCTGGAATAGGATTAGAAGCAATAAAAATAGGATTAAATCGAAAACATTCGATAACGACCCTTTCTCGATCTGAAATAGAAATAGAGGAGAAAAAATCGCTAAATATGATACTTGGTGATGCAACTAATAAAGTAGACCTAATTCATTCAATACAAAACGCAGAAGCACTAATCATAACATTGGGGACAGGCAAGAATATGAAAGCCACTACCCTTTTTTCAGATTTCGCAAAATTAATTGTTGAAATACATAACGAGAATAAAATAGGGATTCCAGTTATTTTTGTTACCGGATTTGGAGCTGGAGAAAGTAAAAACTATGTTTCTTGGCTTGTAAAGATGTTTTTAAAGTACTTATTAAAAGACGTTTACGCTGATAAAACAAAAATGGAAGAAATTATCACTAATTCAGATATGAATTGGATTGTTGTGAGACCAGGAAGACTACTAGACAATGTATTGACAGAAAAATATCGTATTGAAAACAAACTATATAAAGGAATTAATATAGGCGGAATTAATAGAGCTGACGTAGCTGACTTTTTAATAAAACAAGCAGAAAAACAAACTGAATTAAAAAAATATATTTCTTTATCAAAAAAATAGAAAAACGAATTTGAAAATTTAAATAAATGAAAAAATTAATTTTATTGGTAACAATCTTACTCGCTTCTTTATCTATTAGTGCACAAACTAAAGTTTACAAAGGAACATCTTCTTATAGCGGTGATGTTTTATGTAACATTTCCAATGGAAAGATTTATAAAAAGACTTCATCTTACAGTGGGGATATTATTTGCACTGTCAGCGGAAGCAAAATTTACAAAGGAACATCTTCGTATAGTGGTGATATCCTGTATAATATTTCGGATGGTAAAGTATATAAAGGAACATCCTCTTATAGTGGAGACATCGTGATGACAATTAAAGATGGAAAGGTTTATAAGGGAACATCATCATACAGTGGTGAAGTTATTGCAACAATAAGAGACGGAAAAGTTTACACAGGTAATTCAAGCTATTCTGGTGATATTAGCTTTACTATCGCTGATTATGTAACTATTGAAGAGTTTGTTGCTATTTGGCATGCAGTAAAATATACATACTAAAATATAGTTAAAAGACACAAAGCATGAGTATGCATTTGAGTCCCCATTTTCAACATCTTCGAATACTTTCCCACAATTAACCAACAAAAACATTATTCCTTATATTTGTAAACTAGATTTTATAATTAAGAAATAATATTAAAAACATATGGCAAATTCAACAATTGCAGCAAACAATCCAGCATTAAAATCGTGGGTAAATGTTCCAGCAGGTTCTGATTTCCCAATTCAAAATTTACCTCTTGGTGTATTCAAAACTTCTTCTTTGAGCGCACGTGTTGGAGTTCGTATTGGAGACCATGTATTGGATTTAAAAACATTGTATGTACTTGGATACTTAGACAACTTACATTTTGACGCGACTGATTTTGACACAGATTCATTAAACAATTTGATGGCAAAAGGTAAACAAGGAACACGTGATTTAAGAAATCGCATTTCAAACTTGTTGGATGCTACGAATGATGAATTACAAAATAACACACATCATGCAGAACAAGTATTAATCCCAAACAAAAGCATTATTTCTTTGATGCCTATTAAAATTGGAGATTATACTGACTTCTATTCAAGCCGCGAGCACGCTACCAATGTAGGTACAATGTTCCGTGACCCTAACAACGCATTATTACCAAACTGGTTATGGATACCTGTTGGATACCACGGAAGAGCAAGTTCTGTGATT
>CANGHE010000060.1 GCA_947453545.1 Flavobacteriia bacterium | reverse complement strand
GGTTATTCCTTTACTACCATTGGAAAGTGCTCTTTTGGATTTTTTTACCTCTTGGATTTTTAGGGGCAATTGGAACTTTCGTTCTTAAATTCCATACCTTCACAGGTTTCCTCGGAGGTGGAATAATGGGACTAATTGGATATTACTATCTATATAACAAAATAATAAACAAGGTTTTAACAAATAAGTTTTTATCCTAATTAAACCTAAAACCAGGCATAATTGGCAACCATTTTAGAGTTAACCCTATTGTAGTTGGATAATTTTTTCCAGCAAATACAAAAGTTCCAAAATTAAACCCTGCAATTTTCATCACCCCTGGATAAATATTAAGTGTGTAATTCATTTTCGGATAACCAATTTCTAAAGATGTCATTAATGAACCTTTTCGATCCCAAGTAAATCGAAAAGCAGATTGAAAATCATATTGTATTGAATCATTTACCGTTTTAGCAGGTCTTTGTGAAACTGGTAAAGATCTTTCAACATAAGGTTTCACATAGGGAAATTTAGGGACAATTGGAGATTGTCCTAAAATGGCAAATGCAGATATATTATCTTGCTCATCGATTGGATAAGTCAACCCAATACCGAATGAAGAAGGAAGCCCCAACATAAAACCCAATTTAGCTTTTGTCCAATTACCCATCGTAGTTCGTAACATATATGTTTCAGTATTATTGTACATCACTCCATCGCGAAAATCGATCAATGGTTGACCTGGCCAATAAAACAATTTCACATTTTTATTGGAAAATATATGAGCAAAACGATCATATGAAAAAGCGATTATTCCAGCTGTATTAAAAAACACAATATCTGAAACGGCATCTCCTCTCCAAGTTATTGGTGCTTCTATTATTTCATTAATGACTTGCGCAGTTACCATCGTTGATATTGAAAATAAACGAGATTTAAATTTACTATACCCTTTAGACAGATTATACTCATACAATTTTCGTGTTAGCATACCTTCGCCTGCAAAATGAAAAATATAATTCGGATAAGAAGCAAAACCGACGATTGGTACAAATTCCTGATAAAAAAAAGTACCATAACTTCCGTAATAATCTTTAATTAAGGATGGATGAGCGAAACTTTCACCTAATTCCCTAACCCCTTCATTAAAAGGAATATCCCCCAAACGATAACCCCAAAATTGAGGACCGACCACTGAAAAACCGATGTTCGTAATCACATTTAAATGACCAAATTGAGATTCAGAACCATAATCTTGGTTGTGGTAAAAGAAATTATTGCTTGAATCGCTTGAAAATGTTACACGCTTGTCTTGTGCTAAGGAAGTTGGAATCTTGTAAAACGAAAACAAAATAACCAAGGTGATAATCGAATGTTTCATAAAAAAAACAAAAATAGTTATAAATCAAAAATTCATACCATCACCTCCCTCACTTTCTTAACTACCACTTTCTTACCTTCCACTACAAATTCATCTTCTTGATCTAAGGTATAGATATACCCTTCTTCCAATCCGAAAAATTGCATTGCTTCTAGTAATCCAGCGATTTCTCTGTTTTTATTTTCGGAATGTAAGTGTTCACATACCTGGATAACTTGCTTGCATTTCCCCTTCTCCATCACTACAAAGTCACACTCCCCTTTTTCACGAAAATAAAAGAGTTCGGTCGTTTGTTGGCGTAGATGTAGGTAAACCATATTATTGAGTAATCGACCTGAATCTGCTGAGCGACTTAAGGTATTGGCTTGGATAAAGCCTGTGTCGATCGCATAGACTTTACGAGGATTGACTAAGACACTTTTCGGCGACCAACTAAAACGCGGTAAAAAGAACAAGATATAGGTATCCTCTAACCATTTCAAATAATCCGAAACGGAATTCGTAGAGCCAATATCAAACGTTTTACGTAAACTATTAAATGTTGTTTCTTTCCCTACATTGCTCAACAAGTGCAAAGCGATGTCAAACAATGTTTTCGTGTTACGCATACCATAACGTATGGCTATGTCGCGAAATAAGATGTCGCGCAACAAAGTCTGTAACACGTCTGTGTTTTGCGTATCTAAAAATTCTGGAAAACCTCCTAATTTTCGATAATTTTCGAATGAATCCAAGCTGTTTTCTTGTTTGGTATGGTCCAAAAATTCATTATATGCAAAAGGAAATAATTCGTGACTTAAATAACGTCCTGTGAGTTTCGTTCCGAGTTCTTTACTTAAAAGTGACGCATTAGAACCTGTCACAAATACCTTTTCTCCGCGTTCGTGTAATTGTCGGACAAAGATTTCCCAATTTTCCACATTCTGTATTTCATCAAAAAAATAAACAGGATGTCCATCCCCTATGATTTCATCTAAGCGTTTAAAATCTGTGACATCAAAACCAAATATACGCGAATCTTCAAAGTTAAAACACACTACATTTAGAGCATAATGCGCCATGATCATTCGCATTAGAGTGCTTTTTCCAGAACGTCTTATCCCCGAAATAACCTCCACTTGTTTTCCTTTGAAAGTACGCTCGACTAAATAATTGCGCGAAGTCAATAAGTCTTTTTTTAGCGCTACTTGTTGCGCATGAAAGACATCTTCTATTTCTGATTTTAATAACATTTCACTCTTTATTTTAGTAAAACACAAAAGTTTATTTTAGTAAAACACAAAAGTGTATTTTACTAAAATATACTATTTAAAATTACATTTATTTAAACGAATTATCGGTAAGAATTAATACTTTTAAGAAATAAAATAACCCCTATGTCCCACCCTATCTACCCATGTCTTTGGTTCAACACCGAAGCACAACAAGCAGCTGAGTTTTACTGCTCCGTTTTTAATAATACCAACATTTTAGCAAGCAACCCGATGGTTACAACTTTCAAGTTAGATGGTTTAAAAATCATGGGATTGAACGGTGGACCAATGTACAAAACAACCCAATCTGTTTCAATGTACGTGTATGCAGGTAATGAAGAGGAAGTCACTCGTTTGTATAAACTCCTCTCTGAAAATGGAAAGGTGATGATGCCTTTAGATACGTACGCATGGTCGCCAACATATGCGTGGGTGGAAGATCAATTTGGAAATAGTTGGCAGCTAGATGTAAAAGACATCGAAGGCGTACAAAAAATTGTCCCTTGTTTGTTATTTGCAAACGAAAAAATGGGATTCGTGAAAAAAGCAATTGATTATTACACCGCAACATTTAAAGATGCAACAATCCGTTTCGAAGCTCCATACCCAGCCGATGCGGGTTTAGCTGAAGGAACATTACTATTTGCACAATACGCATTAAACGGAACCAAATTTCAAGCCATGAGTAGTACCCTAGCGCACGACTTTGATTTTACTCCAGGAAATTCCTTTGTCATCGATTGTGATACACAAGATGAAATCGACCATTACTGGGAAAAACTCGGAGAAAATGGTCGTTATGATCGTTGTGGTTGGTTAGCGGATGAATTTGGGATATCTTGGCAAATTGTACCAACATGCTTATCAAAATTGATGGCTGAAAAAGGTCAACGTGTTGTCCAAGCATTTATGAAAATGCAAAAGTTTGATATAAAAACGTTGGAAGAAGCGTAGTGAGTGACGGAAGTGACGTCCTTCGACAAGCTCAGGATGGAAAGTGACGAGTGACGATTCGAAATGTCAAATAATTTCAGTTATAAAAATAAACGATGAAAATAGCATTGATTACTGGAGCTTCCAGTGGAATTGGATTAGAATTAGCTAAAATTCACGCATCAAAAGGTGGAAACTTAGTGATTGTAGCACGTAATAAAGCAAAACTTGACGAGCTAAAAGTGCAATTAGAAAAAGAGTTTGGAATTAACGTTGTTGTCATAGAAAAAGACCTAGCTGTTCCAAATGCGGCATACGAAGTATTCAATGAAACAGAAGCAAAAGGTATTCAAATTGATTATCTCATTAATAATGCTGGTTTCGGTTTGTATGGTAAATTTGAAGTAACAGATTGGTTACAAGAATCTGATATGATTCAAGTAAACATTACAGCACTAACACAATTTACGAAATTGTATCTACCAGGAATGATAGCACGTAAAACTGGTAAAATAATGAATGTCGCATCAACTGCTGCATTTGTTCCAGGTCCAACGATGGCGGTATATTGTGCTACAAAACCGTATGTACTTAGTTTCTCAGAAGCTGTAAACAATGAAGTTAGTCACTACGGAATATCTATTACTGCCTTATGTCCAGGCGCAACGGCTAGTGGATTTAGTGTTGCAGCAAAAGCAGATAAAAGTGCCTTATTCTCGAAATCTAAATTAGCTACCTCTGCAGAAGTCGCTGAATTCGGTTATGAAGCCATGTTAAAAGGAAAACAAGTAGCTATCCATGGATTTATAAATCAATTTCTTGCTTTTATAGTTGGATTTATGCCTCGTAGTCTAGTTGTGAAAATAAGTAGAAAGGTGATTGATAAGTAATTAAACTTTTATATTAATATCATTGTTATCTAATTCCTTGTTATATCGTATAAAGAAATTCATCCACAACAAACGAGCTCCACGGAAAACCATTGTCATCAGTCCAACGATTCCCCCTAAAACAAGAAATATAAATGGAACTGAATCTAGATGAAAAATCCAGATATTTAGAACCCAAAGAGTAACAAAAACAGCAACCATCATAGCGTAGCTTACATACATTGCACCATAGAAAAAACCAGGTTCTTTCTCGTACTTTAATTCACAATTAGAGCAATGTGTGTGCATTTGATCAAATTGACGAGAAAATGGTTTATGATTAACAAATACATCTCCTTGATGACAACGAGGGCATTTATTTTTAAACATCGAATATACAATTGGATTCATAATCCTTAAATATGAGGTTGAACAACTTGAAGTAAATCATTTACAGAAACAACACCAGACTGTCTCCACTTAATTTCTCCCTTTTTAAACAAAATCAAGGTCGGAACTCCACGTACATTGAATTTTGCAGCTGCCGATTGGTTTTTGTCAACATCTATTTTAATTACTTTCGTTTTATTTCCAATGCGTGTTTTAAAATCTTCTAAAATTGGTGACATCGCCTTACACGGACCACACCAAGTAGCATAAAAATCAACCAAAGTAGGTGTATCACTATTTATAATATTTGAAAAAGAAGTACTCATAAGATGTATTATTAAATTATAATCAAATATACCACAAACAATAAATGAAAACTGCAACTTTTGTTACATAATAAATTCTAATATACTATTGTCATAATCCCATTTCTTTTGCATGTTTAGACGTTTTTAATGGATTCCATGGATCATCATAAGAAGCCTTAAATAACAGTTCTTTTGTATGAGCAAACAAACGTACTAATCTTAAAAAATATCCAAAATATATAACCATACATGGTATATAAATTAAAAAATATGAAATTGGAGCATTTTTCCTTTCTCTAAATAAAGAGAAAACTAAAAATTTGAAATAATTCATCAGTACATAAAGCACAAAATTTGTCAAAATAATAAACTGAACTTGAGAAAAATGATTGTATAACATATCTATCAAGTAAAAAATCCATTTAAAGTTTAATACAAAACCATAAAGTATATTCTCAAAGAACGACAAAAAATTTGACCAGTTAAAAGCTTGATTAGGATAAAATACATCTTTATGTTTACGCATCCTAAACCTCACCAAGGATTTATCCCAACGCATTCTTTGCTTAGCTAATTTTCTAAAAGTATTTGGAGCGCTAGTTAGGCAAACTGCTTTTTGAGCAAATTTAACAGAATACCCTGCTTTTCGTACTTTTACAGTTATATCACCATCTAAACCTGGCCCAATATCCCATCCTTTTATTTTATCCATTACATCAGAACGAAATGCTCCAAAGGCACCTGATATTACTCTATAAATCCCTAAATAACTAGATATAACACGACCAACAGATATGGTATCATAATATTCTAAAGCTTGAAGTGTTGTAACCAATGACTCTTTATAATTCCTTACCATTACATTGCCACCTACTGCACCAACTCGATCATCCATATAAAAAGGTAGCAGAATTTGTTCAATAGCATCGTAATCAAAACTACAATCTGCATCTAAATGAACAATATATTTTCCCTTTGCAAAACGCAATGCTAAATTTGCTGCGGATGCTTTACCACCTCTTAAATCATTCCGTAAAAACATTGAAATAAGACCTGCACGTTGCATGCTTCTACCAATAATTGGTGTGTCATCATCAGATCCATCATCTACTACGATGGTTTCAAAATTTTTATATGTTTGAGCTTGAAGTGATTTTACAAGTTTAAATATATGTTTACCCTCATTTTTACCCGGAATAATAACAGATACAAAGGGTTGTTCAAATAAAAAACGTTCTCTTGCCTCCTCGTATTTATGCCGATTCAAATACCTAGTAATCCTACTTAAGCTAAGTAAAAAGAAATCTAAAATTACATACCGACAAAGTTCAAAAATGACAAAAAACCAAAAAATTCTTAAAAATCGATTGGGAGTAAGCCAAACAATAAAATTAAGATATTCATCAAAGAATTTTTCCATTAATCAAAACCTACAGTTAATTCACTAATTTGTGTTTTATAAGTAGTATGTATATCGATTGGTTGTATTCTACTATCAATCAATACGTTGTAACCCTTTATATTATCGGTTAATAATTTCTTTAATAAATCAACAATTTCCTCAAGTAATAAACTGGCGTTTTCAATTGAAATGTCATATAGTGTAAGCACCATCAATGATGGATTTTTATATGTAATTAAATCATAAGGTCTTAAAAACTTTTTTATGATATTCACAACCTCTTTTGTGAGAACCCTTCTTCTATCTTCTCCAATCTTAGTTACTAATTCAGTTGTATTATGTAAATATATCATAGCAAGATTATTCTTACTTCCTACAACTCTTACACGTTCAATCTCTAAACTGACTAAATTAGAAAACAACGAATATCGAATTGTTCCCGGTATTTCTTCTATTTCTCTATTTGCAGGTAAATAGCCAAAAACTGTAGCGTTTTCACCTTTGTTAGTAATTGTATAACGTTTAATTGATTTTTCAATTAATTCTTCTAATTCATTATCAAATTCACAATTTAAACATTTTGCTTTTACATCAAAATCTTGAAATTTATGATCACATTTACGACAAATATGAAGTACAGAAGGTTTATCATAATCTACACCAATATGTCTTAATACTTTGTTACATTTTGGACAGTTCAAATTATCATCAAATTCATTCTGAAAATCTGAGATAGGTCCAACGTTCCCACATGGGAAATGATGGACAATATCTTGAGTTAAAGAATCAGAACTACTGCATTTAGGACAAACAGATCGATAATTTAACGCCCCGTGATTACATTTATTACAATAGTGTGTTTTATCATAAAATTCACCTTGAATTAACCCATCCTTTTCCGCTTTATCTAAAATTGAAAATACTTTTTGCTCCTCTGAATGTTCAAAATTACATGATATTCCTGCATAAGAGTAATTAATTCCAGAAAACTGATACGGAATTGGATCTACTTGTTTTCTGCCTCTTGTATAAGCCAAGGTTAAAAACTTTGTAATAATGGATGCTTCGTAGGTAGCCGATTCGGTGTTTTTTAGTTGATGAGTTCTTATTAATATTTCTTCAATGTTTGGAATAATTGAATTTAATTGATTAACATTAAATATACTACCATCAATAAGTGAATTAATATACCCACCACTATCAATAGATGGATTTATAAAATAGATTGGTTTAAGGTACATTTTAGCATCTTTATAACTTCTTAGACGCTGAATGGTAAAACTTGCAAAAGCACTATGAACAGCATGTATCAAAATGGCAGTATATCCTAATAATTCTTCAATACTCTTCCCTGAATTAGGATATAAAATATAGAAGGTATGTCCATTATAAGTTATCTCACCATTTGAATCCTGATGCATTATATTTTCAATTTTAGAATCCATTGAAACGTTTTTTTCTAACAATTACACTTAATTTGTAAAAACTAATCCATTTTTTAAACTCGTGTTCATTATATGGCACGACATCTACTGCTAAACTTCTTGTAGTAGGTTCGTATTTCTTCTGAAATTCCTCTGGCAATTGATATGTTGAGTGGTAAAATCGACTAATTCGACCCATACTTTTAGTACCATCAGGAAATTCTACCTCTACTATACTTCTATTTTTTAAATATTTTAAATCCGTTTGTTCAAAGAAAGCTTTCACAAAAATATCATCGACTTGCTGAACATACATTATAACCTCTGACTTCATCACAACCTCTGTATTTTCTTTGAAAATTTTACTTATTAGTCCATCTACAGGTGCCAAAAAAGGTTGTGGTCCCACTTTTACATTAAAATTCGTTGTATTTGCATTTTTTATATCTGTATTTACCGCTTCAGACAATGAATATTGAACCCTACCTTTTTTCTCTAATAAAGATTGTATTTTATTTTCAATCATTTCTAACTGATCTTCAACATCATGTAATTCATTTTCTTTTTGTAAGAAAGTAGATTTAGGTAAGATATCTAACAAAACCTCCTGTCTAATTTTCTCTAAATTAGAATCAAGTCTATTATATTTTTTTCTCAACTGACCATTCTCTTTACGTAGTAAAGCTAAATCTTCATCTATATATATCAAGTCTTTTTCTTGCCAATTAGATTTTTTGGTTGAATTATCTAATTCGGCATTAGATACTTTGTTAGTAAAATAAAATAATGTATCCCCTTTTTTAACTGTACTTCCTTCTTTTACTAAAAAATGAACGATACGACAATCCTCTAAATTTTGGATATTAATATTCTTACTTAATACTTGACCATCAGCCTTAACATAATACACTTTAAAAAATGCATATTTACCAACAAAAAACAAAAAAGTAAACAACAGAATCATATAAACAATCCTATCCCAATTGATTCGTTTTTTAGGTTTTTCAATTTTTTGTTCTTGTAATGAACGAAAAACAGTATCCTTCTTTTTAAAATATATACTCTTCATTCAACTATTATCATTTTTTATCTAGTTCCAATAATCTTTTCAAATCATGAAAAACATAATTAGTGAAAGGCATTAAATCCTTTAATGAGTTTATAAAACTTTCCATTTCTGCTCTAGATGAAAAATCTTCCGTTCTCAAAGCAATAGACGTCTTATCTTTAAAAGAATAATACGGGGCTAATTTTTTCTGTAAATGTGTTACACTTCTATTCTCGTAGCACATAAAACTTACACCATCAACAATTGAATAAACCTCATTAACAATATCTACAGGATAAATAGTTGGTATAGAAACAGTTAGTTTAACTTTTTTTTCATCACATATTATTCTTACATCTTTTAATAATGTAATATACGATTTTAATAATTCTCCCTTTTTAGTCTTATACTCCTTTAATACATGAGGTTCAACATCTAAATGGATTGCTGAAATTTTCTCCATTGGATATTGACCTAATACCTTTGCAAACCATACTTTTTTATCCTTTTCTGTTAGCAAATTATTTTGTCCAATTAGCAATTCAATTGTATAATTTTCTCTTTTCAATCGATCTATTAAGTCTACTTTTTGTTTGATATACTTGTCATCTTTTTGGTAGGCTAAGATGATATTTGTAAATTTATTTGACTTGATATATTTAAATAAATCATCTACTTTTTGTTTGTCAAAGATTGAGGACCATACGTAAATTGAACGATTTATCTCATTATCTAACTTTGTAATTTCATTCATATTAATAGGCTTAACAAGTTCATTAAGTGATGAATAAGATAATTTGTTTTGAATACTTATTAATTTACTATACATATTCTGTTTTAATTCAAGTAATTCCATATCAATCGCAAATAAATCATCTACTAACAATATTGCTTTCAAAGGACTAAAATAAGTGTAATGAATTTTTCTTTTTAAATCTTCAATTCGCACTTGTTCCTCAAAACTTTGACGTTTGTAATAAAACGATACATACTGATGTAATTTATACCTAAACTCATATAATTCATTCAACAATTCTTCTTGATAAACAATCTGATTATTTGTTAATTGATTCATTTTCTTTTCAGTTTCTAATCTTTTTACCTCTTTCTTTTTTGAAGCATTAAAGGTTATTGGAACAGACATATTCATACCGACAGACATATAAGACCTATTCTGAGCCGGAGGAACCATTTGATAATAATTAAATCTGGTAAAAGCAGATAAATTAATTTGATTCATCAAACGATTGGAACTTGAAATATCTTGTTCAAAGTAATATCGTAAACTATCTGAAATTTTATTATCTAATTTTTTAAATAATAAATCATAATTAATATCAAATACAGGAATTTCTTTCTGAAAATTACTTGCTTCATCTTTCCAATTACTAAATTGATTATATGGTTCATAAACTTGAATAAATGCTCTGATCTCTGCCAACCTTTTTTGTGCTTCTATTAATCCTTCTTTTGTAACTTGTTTTTTAAAATATAATTGTTCCTCTCTTTCTATTAATTTTTCTATCAAAGATTCTCGCTTCTTTAAAATATCTATTTTTTGTTTATTTGATATTTGAAACAATAGATTCATTCGTTTCAGATACAGTTCTTTATTGTCATTATATTTCAATAATTCCTTATCAATCTTATTTTCATAAGACAATGATTTTGCTTTTGAACGATTATCATATAAACCACCTTTTAAAAGGTTCCACTCCAACTCTGTCTGTGCCCTTCTTCGCATTGTAATGTTATCGTCAAAACTAAATGCATTCGTATTTTGATTGTCTAAATAATTTCCATTCAACTTTAACCCAATATCCCTTTTTAAAACTTGTTGTTTTGCTAAATTTAAATCTTGATCAATCTGACTGTATTTCGATGAATTAGTTGGAATTATAGAAACACCTGATAGATAATTTACAAATTCATCTACCGTTGCAAGGTTGTATAGATTTGTTCGCTTTGAATAATTCGAATTAAACAAAGTATCTAATTCAATAAGTATTTTACTCGTTGATTTTTGACAATAGCCAATCATTGGTGTTAACCATATAGTTAACAGCACAATAAATACTAAACGATAAATTAATTTATTTACAATCAAGTTATTCCTGAACATTTAGTATATAATACGAATAATCATTTAAAATGTTCCAATAAATGTATCTTAATGTAAAAGACTATTTAATTAACTCTTATTCGCTTGACATAACACTTAGTATCTGTTTGTATAACAAAAAGATATACTCCTGTTTTTAAATTGTGTGGAATAGAAAATTCTTTCGCTTCAAACGTTGTATCAGAATACAAAATTTTATCACCTATAAGTGAAGAGACATAATAATAATGAACAATACTTTTATTGTTAAATTTAATTTTAATTAAGTCTATACTAGGATTAGGAAAAACAAGAAATTCTTCTTCTATATTTTTTAAACTATCAATCGTTGGAATTGAATCATTATTATTGGTAATACTATCTACAGGAATCGTAATTGTATCTTTAGGATCAACACATAATTTAAGATTTAACTCAACTGAATCACTTGCTGTAGCTCCGTTTTTATCAGTAATAGTTACGATATACTTACCTGATTTTAAATTTGTAATGGTTGATACGGAGTCTTTAGTATTCCAGGTAAATGAATAAGGTGGTTTGCCACCTGTATATTGCACTGAAATTCTACCTGTATTTAATGTGTCACCGCAAATTGGGTATGTAATTTTATTAATTGATACAATTGAAGGTAAATCAGATAAAAGATTAGAGTATATAAAATTATTATCAGTTGTAACCCAAATTCTAGAGGATGTAAAATTAATCTTTGCTATATTAGAAAAACTCGGTAAATTAAATATATTACCAGCATCAATCCAGGTTTTTCCCTCATCACTTGTTGCGAAAACAGTACCTCTTGTACCAGCAAAAACATATCCTTTAAAAGCAGTAAGACAGTTTATTCTAGTTAAATTTAAATGTAACAAACTTGAATTTTTACCCGATAACATTGAGGTTTGTTTCCAATTTATATAAGAAGTATCCGTTGTAAAAACTTTTCCATTATCCAAACCAACAAAATAATTTGCTCCAAAAAAAACAATTGATGTTACTAACTTAGATGGTAAATTAGCTGTAATATCTACCCAATCACCTGATAATTCATTCTTAATAAAAACTCCAGTGTTATATGCACTAAGCATTATTCTTGTAGGGGTAAAAGCAAAACTAATTTTTTTAGGTAATAAACTTAAGTCTGAAGATATTAATTTCCAACTTGATACACCATCTGAGCGATATAGGTCTCCTTGCAAATTTTGAAGATAGATGTATTTTTTTGATGTAAATAATTTAACAATACTTGAATCTTTGAGTCCATTATTGAATGTAGACCAAGTTGCACCTGAATCTAAACTTATGTAAATACCTCTAAGTGAACTACCTGCAAACAATTTAGAACCTTTAAACGCTATATCAATAATACATGTACTATCTTTTATTCCCATATTGGAAAAAGCATAACTACCTCCGGCATTTTTACTTACTATAATACCATTTTCAGTAGCATTCACAATAAGATTTTCCCCTCTAATTGCTGTCGAGTAAGTGACCAAATTATTTAATCCAACTTCAGACAATACTAAATTTGCATGAAAAAAATCACATTTGTATATGTGATTACTAAAACCAAAGGCAATAAACTTAGAATAATATGGAATAAATTGTTGTAGTGATTCTGGAGAAATAAACCCAAAATGCAACCAATTTAGCGAAGTTGTAGATGAACCAAAAATTCCATCAACCGTATTCAAATACCAATAATTCTTACCTAATGAGACAGATATTATTTGTGAATTCGGAGTTTCAATTTTAGTAAATTGACCTGATTGTGTTGTTGAAGCCTTTTTTAAAATATATAATCCGTCAGAAGTCGTTAACAATATTTCATTTGAACTAGAATTGTACACACTTGAATTATACGTAATTTTTAAATTAAGATTGCTTATTGAAAATGTTTCCCAATTTAAACCAAAATCATCTGAATAATAAACCCCATTGAATGTACTTAAAACAACCAATCTTTTTCCTACTTTATAAATTTTATCAACTTTAATAGTTTGAAAGAATTGATTATTTTGAGTAATCCAGTTATCTCCTTTATTATATGTAATATATACCACCCCTTGCTTTGATATCGCCACCAAAGTAATTGAATCCAAGGAAACAATGTTTGTTATTTCTAATTGAGACAAACCATTATTTACAGGTAACCAAAATCTATCCGAACCTAACTTACCAGAATATCTAAAAACACCACTATCTGCAGTTGCTGCAAATAAATATTTACTAGAATAACTTAAACTTGAAATTTTACCTGATTTCAAACCTACTGACCTAGATGTCCAACTATCTATATTAGTATTATTTGCTTGAAAAACACCTCCTGTTTCGGTACCAATAAAAAAACTAGAATCCGAATTTATTGCATAACAAGTTGTTTTACCTACACTACTTACACCTTTATATCCGTACCTAGCTAGAGTAATAGGAATGTAAAAAAATAGAAAAATAATAAGTATAAAAGGGAACTTCATTTACAATAATTAAGTAAAGACTAAAATTAATTAATTAATTCTATAATGAAAATAAGATCTGTTTTACAAATTTGGTTAAATGTAAAATTTAGGTACGAAATCAAGCACTTTTTTTCTTAATTTAACGAACTAAATTGAAAAATTAAATCGATGTCAAACGCTATCCCCTCTTCTGTTTTCATTTTTTTAAATGACATTCGTGAAAACAATAACCGTGAGTGGTTTACAGAAAATAAAACAACATACCAAAAGCAACACGAAGCTGTTGTTGCCTTTGCAGATGCATTAATTAACCGTATGCAAGCCATTGATAATATTGAAACTCCATCAGGAAAGAAAGCTATTTTTAGAATCTACAAAGACGTTCGTTTTTCTAAAGACAAATCTCCATACAAGACACATATTGGCGGACACTTATCGCGTGCTACAAAACTATTACGCGGTGGATATTACTTTCACATAGAACCAGGAAATTGTTTTATTGGCGGTGGATTTTGGAATCCTTCTCCGGATGATTTGAAACACATTCGTGAACAGATTGCTGCTGATCCACAAGCATTACGAGACATTATTGAATCCAGTGAATTTAAAAAACACTTCGGAACACTGGAAGGAGAGCAACTTAAAACGGCTCCAAAAGGATATGATAAGAACCATCCTGCCATTGATTTGTTAAACTACAAACAATTTCTAATCTCTAAAAAGTTTGACGACGCATTAGTTACAAGCGAAGCCTATCTTGACGAGGTATTTACTTCATTTCAAGCAATGCGACCATTCTTTGACTATATGAGTGAAATACTGACAACTGATTTAAATGGGGAGTTGATTGTTTAGATAAAAGACGAAAAGACAAAAGATAGAAAGACTTGAATTAATAGATAATTTAAATTCATTTGTCAAATCAGTCTTTTATCTTTGAGCGAAGCGGTCTAAGGTCTTTCAGCACAGCGATCTAAAAAACAACTATAATTAATTTATCAAATATGCTAAACTTCGAATTTAAAAATCCAACTAAGATCATTTTTGGTAAAGAGACGATCAAAAATCTATCAAAAGAAATTCCTACTGATGCTAAAATTCTGATGCTCTATGGCGGAGGAAGTATCAAAAAAAATGGTATCTACGACGAGGTAAAACAAGCGTTGGCATCCTACCAAGTGATTGAATTTGGTGGCATCCCTGCAAATCCAGAATATGAAGTTCTGGTAGACGCACTTGCATTGATTAAAAAAGAAGAAATCACATACTTATTAGCTGTTGG
>CANGHE010000059.1 GCA_947453545.1 Flavobacteriia bacterium | reverse complement strand
TACAACAAGACTAAAAACCAAATCTTTCGAAGTTTCAGCTTATCCAAATCCGTTTGAAAACGTTTTTAATATAAGTTTAGAAACACCAAGCAAAGAAGATGTTACTGTTGCAGTTTATGACATGATGGGAAGACAAATAGAAAACAAAGTTATAAATGCTAATGAAATTGAAAATACATTTTTAGGTCAAAATTATTCAACTGGTGTTTACAACGTAATCGTTTCTCAGGGAATGAATATAAAAATGGTACGTTTAATTAAAAATTAGATTAAAAAGTTTTTATTTCAAAACCTAAAATTTCAAAATCCCTTTAATTGCTTTCGGAATGAACATGCCCCAAAAAGTTAGAGACTATTTGGGGTATTTTTATGAGAAAAAAAAGATATTTTTAAAATCAGAAATTTTTTATGACTATTCACCGCAACAAAAAAATGATCTCTAATTTCTTCTTTTAGAGTGATTTCTTAAATATTTTATTGATCACGATTGCTGTCGGAAGTATCAGGAGCAAAATAATTATAGGACTCCCGATTTAATTTAGTACATTAAAGTTGTCGCCTAAATTTACTAAAACACAAGAAGTGATGTTTAAAGTGACATAGATTTAGACAGCTAAATAGCAACAAAAAAATTAATAGCAAAAAAGACATGAAAAACACTTTTATTGCTGGCTTTAGTATGGGCGGATTGATTTCGTTGTATGCCATTTGCGAATATCCAATGGTTTTTGGCGGAGTCGCTTGTCTTTCGACACACTCTCCGATGATTAACAGTCCTAAAATTGGAGCTATCGCAGATGTTGATAGCGGTATAGCCCCTAGTTGAAAAATTATCTAAAGTAGAACCTACCAAATCCAAAGAACCATAAAATTTATTTTGATTATGGCAATTAAACATTAGATACTTTTGTAAAAACCTTTTCGAGTAAAAATTGATTTGAATTTGATTGAAAAAGGATTTTCGAAAAAAAACTGGATGACCAAATTTTATTCTGGTGCTAACCATTCAGAATAATCTTGGAAGAAAAGAGTCTATCTATACCTTTAAATTTTTTTGAAAAAGTAGTTTTAAAAATTAATAATCAAAGTTAACGAAACGTTTACAATGCTTAAAAGCTATAAATAAAGCTAGGTAAAACAATGTTTAATAAAGTTTTCGAATATTCCTGAAAACCCTATCGATTCCTGGAAAAATAAACCAAATAAATTCAAATATGTACAATTTTACCCCTACATTAGTATCATATTATAATAAACTAAGCATAAATTTGTACTTATAAATATTCAGTTTAATTATTGGATAGATATTATAATAAGATTAACTAAATAAAAATGTATAAAACAATGAAAAAACCACTACAAAACCAGAAACTGTTAAATTATTCTATTATTTTTTTGCTTTTCATAAGTAGTTCTATGAAAAGTCAAACAGTATTTCAAGAAACTTTTGGAACTGCTGCTTCTGCAACTTATACTGGTGCAACTTCTTTTCCATCAGTATCTTACGTCCAATATGGTGGTGGTGTTGTATCAACTGCGGTAATCGGTACAGGAACTGATGCTTACTTGAATATGATTACTAATGCTGTGGCTCCTGCAGTCGGTACCAGACCAACTTTTTGCGGTACGATACCAACAGGAACTGGATTTAATCCAATTCTTACAAGTAACACAAATGTGGTAACTTGGACTGTGAATATGAAAACCAATAGATTAGGTTCAAATTCAACAACAAGTTATGCCGAAGGGAAAAACTTTATGTGTGTTGTTTTGTGTGCCTCCAATAACGGAATTTTAGGTAATACAACGCCAACAGGTTCTGATGGTTACGCTCTTATGTACCAAAAGAATACAATAGTTGGAACTCAAGCAAGTATAAGTCTAATTAAATTTCATAATGGTATTGGAAATTCATCTACAACCGTTGACGCCCTAGAATTGTGTACTATTTCTCGTTTAATTGAATCTCCAGCCTTAACTGCTATTCCTGTTACGGCATCTTTTGCTGCTCTTAGTGTTAAAGTAGTTTACAATCCTAATTTTGATTCTTGGCAATTGTATTATCGCGAAGATCCTGCAGCAGCTACAGACCCAATAGTTGATCCAACAACTGGAACCTTACTTCTTGCAGGAACTGTTACTGATGCAACTTATACTTCAACACCAATGACTAATTTTGGTTTTATCGCAGGTACACAGACGAATAATGGATATAAGTCTCAATTTGACAATTTTAAAATTGAACTTAGCACACCACCACCTTACACTGCTCCGCCAACAGTTGAAAAAAGACAAGTTTTTAATAGCACTCCAATCCCAACAGTTGCTAATTTAGTAGCTACGGGAGATAATATTAAATGGTACACAACCGCAACTGGAGGAACAGCCTTAGCAACTTCAACCGCATTAACATATGCTGACTATTATGTAACTCAAACAATTAGTGGAACAGAAAGTGAAAGAGTTCTTTCTCAAGTATTTGTAGGTGATACGGAATTAAAAACATTGCCATTATATGAAGGTTTTGCTAATTATAATATTTCAGACAAATTAATATTAATGAACAATGGCGCTTCTATTTCTAACGCTGCCAATGCAGGAACAGGATTAGGTTCTTGGTCAATTATTCCAACTTCAAATATTACAGATGATGTAACAATTGTAGCTTCCCCAACTTGGTCAAATACAGTTCTTCCTGCTGCTACTGGAAATGCAATAACATTTGTTGGGTCTGGAGTTGATCCAGAATTGAATTTTACTAATACAACTAACGGTAGTTTATACTCTTCTTTTGTTTTTAATGCTGTTGATGCGCCAACATCAATTGTAGCTTCAACTACTACCGATCCAAACTATTCAACGCCAACGGGTTTTTACAGTTTTATGGCACAATCCCCATCAACAACTACTCCTGGAACTTTCAACAATGATTATGCATCAGCTGTAATGTTTAGAAAAAATATGACTACTAATAAATATAACTTAGGTTTATCAAAATCTAGTAATGTAAATGAATGTGTATGGAGTGCTACAGAATATGACTTTAATACGCAACATATCATTGTTATTAGTTATGAAAATATTGGAGATGCAGACGCTTTAAATCAAGTTGCTAAATTATGGATTGATCCATCAACAAGCACTCAACCAGCAGTATCTACTTTAACTCAAAACCAACCTACAACTTCTGTATCTAGAGATCATATTGATAGAATTAAGATAGTACAAGCTTCTTCAACATCTACTCCTACAATCATCATTGACGAAATTAGAGTTGCAAATAACTGGGACGCTGCTATTGGAAGCTCTTTAGCTACAGATGCATTTAATGCAGATGCTGGATTTAACATGTATCCAAACCCTGTTTCAAATGGTATTTTACATTTTACTTCTTCTACCAATTTAGAAAAAAACGTTACCATTTTTAATATTTTAGGTCAAGAAATGCTTGAAACTAAAACTACAAATCAAGCAATAAATATTTCTAATTTAAGTAAAGGAACGTATTTAGTTAAAATTACTGAAGCTGGAATATCAGCTACAAAAAAATTAATTATTCAGTAATTAATTACTGAATTCATTTAAAAATGCGGTATTTTTTTTATAAAAAGATACCGCATTTTTGTTTAAAAATCAAAAGTCTAGTAAATACCTAAATTTCCACACAATGAAAAAATCGCTGTTGCTTTCTATTGTGGCATTTACTTTTACCTTATTTGTAAATGCACAAACAAAGGACTCAATCACAAAAAAGCCTGTCACTTTTCCGAAAAATTATACTTCACAACTTGATGTAGTGTATACAAAAGTGAAAGATTGGGAAGGTAAAGCCGATTTATATTTGGCTCTCAATGAACCTAAGCCTACTCCAGTTATTATAAATATTCATGGTGGTGGATGGAAATCTGGATCTAAAGATACACAGGGTGGATTTAGTCCATTTTTTAAAGCTGGTTTTGCAGTAGCCAATATGGAATATAGAATGAGTGACCAAGCAAAAGCGCCTGCTGCAATTGAGGACACAAGATGTATGCTAGTTTATTTGATAAATAATGCTAAAAAATTGAATATTGACCCTAATAAGATTATTATTATGGGTGGAAGTGCAGGAGGCCATTTAGCGTTAATGGGAGGATTACTTGGTAATGATCATCGTTTTGATAAAAATTGTCTGGGAACAGAAAATATTAAGGTTGCAGCAATAATTGATAAATATGGGATTATGGATGTATGGGATTGGACCTATGGCCCCGATCATAAAAGTTCTTCTCCAGCTTTATGGCTTGGAGAAAATGTGAAAAGCGAGGCTTTTATAAAAACAGTTTCTCCAATAACTTATGTAACCAAAAATAGTCCACCTATTTTTATTGTACATGGAGATGCAGATCCTACAGTACCATATAGACAATCGGTTGAATTATATAAAAAGCTACAAGAATTGGGAGTTAAATCTGAATTTTTTACTGTGTCAGGTGGCTTACATGGAAAGTTTGAAAAGGATAAAAATAATGAAATTAATGTGGCAATTCTAAAATTTATAGCCAATTTAGAACCTTTTAAATAAATTAGTATTTAAATAAAAATTTAATAATTCCACTCAAATGAAAATTCCTTTTGCATTTTTAGTAACCCTATTTCCCTTTTTTTGTCAATCCCAAGTAGTTTTGAAAGCCGATGGACCAGGAAATACCTATGAACTAATAAATAGTGTTTTATCTCCTGGTAATGAGGCGGTAGAACACCCAGAGTGTATTCACGGTGCATTTGGAAGGCATATCGCTGAAGTTTGGGATGAAGATTTAAAAGAAAATGTATTTGAATTTTATTCACATGTCACTCCAGATAATGACCGTTGTGAAAAACTAGATCGCCAACGTGTTGAAATTAAAACTTACGAACCATCACCAGATAATTTGAAAGGAACTTTAGGAGAAACCGTTACTTATAAATGGAAATTCAAACTTCCAAAAGGATTTCAACCTTCAACAAATTTTACTCATTTACATCAAATCAAAGCTGTTGGTGGCTCTCAAGATTTACCACTTTTTACCCTAACAGCCCGAAAAAGCAAAATCAATCAACTGATAGTAATTCATAATAATGAAACAACTGTTGCAAGTGCCATTCTTTCTGAATTTGAAGGTATTTGGGTTGAAATTACAGAAAAAATAAAAATTGGTGCCAACGGAACCTATTCCATTACGATTAAAAAAGTGAAAAATGGCGAAGAATTACTATCTTTTACTAGTAACGACTTGATGACAATTAGACCAGATAATGATTTCATCCGCCCAAAATGGGGAATTTACAGAAGTCTAAAAAACGCAGCCGATTTAAGAGATGAAGCGGTTCGATTTAATGCGTTTTCAATAGAAGAAAATTAAAAAAAATAACGGTAATAAAATGAAGTTTAAAAATACCTGTTACTATTTATCAATTCTGATTATATCAAGTACTTCAATTTTAGCTCAAAAAAACACAATAAAAGGTGTTGTTATTGATAATATAAATTCACAACCTATTGAATATGCGAGCGTTTCTTTAGTAAATCAAATAGATAATTCTTTAGTTTTAGATGTTGTAACAAATAAAAACGGAGATTTTGTTTTTCAAAATATAAAATCGGGTAATTACAAAATCAAAATTTACTTTATAGGCTATGAAATTCAGTATTTAGAAAGTAAATTAGTTGAAAATAACCAAATCTTAAATTTAGATACTTTCAAATTACAACGAAGCAACCAAACATTAGAGGAGGTCATAATTAGAGGAACCAAATCAAATGCGTATAATAAAATTGATAAACAGCTATACAAGTCAGACCAATTTGCAACAGCAAAAGGAGGAACTGCTATTGACATTGTAAAAAATCTGCCAGCTGTTACAGTCAACGGACAAGGAGAAATTAGTTTACGCGGTTCCAACAGTTTCATGGTTTTAATAAATGGAAAACCTGTTTTAACTGATGCACAAACGGTGTTGAGTCAATTGCCAGCTAATTCTATTGAAAATATTGAATTGATTACCGTTCCTTCTTCAAAATATGACCCAGATGGCAAGGGAGGAATTATAAATATTGTTACTAAAAAAGGAACGACCGATGGAATGGCTTTTTCAACAAATCTTTCGGGCGGTTTACCAAGTATAGACGATTATAATAATTTAGAAAAACCAAAACGATTTGGTGGCGATGTAACTTTCAATTATAATAACAAAAAGTTTGACATCACAATTAGTGGTAATTATCAACGTAATGATGTGAATGGTTTTCGTGAAGGCAATGTATATACTAAAAACTTTATTAATAACACAATCACTCGATTTCCATCGAATGGAGAACGAAGTTTTGACAAGTACAATTACGGAACTAAAACCGCAATTTCTTATGTTGCTAATAAAAATAATGACTTTAACTTCGGTTTCTTCGTAGGTAAAAAATTTCAAGTCCGACGGGCAGATATTGTATATAGTAATTCAACATCTGATTTAACTACCAATGCTTTAATAAGTGAAAACCCTTATTTTAATTCAAATGTACAAACTAAAGAGGGTACATTTACCTTAACCAATCTTGATTATACCCATACTTTTGCTAATAAATCAAATTTGACGACTTCAATTTTATATGAAAAAGCGGATTTATATGGAAATACAATCAATAAAAATTTAGATTTAGCGACAAAATCAATTGTTCTTCAAGAAGTAAATAATCCTTATAAAAATCCAATTGATGGCTTCCGATTTAAATTAGATTATACCATTGCAATTGGTTCTGGAAAATTAGAAAGTGGTTATCAATATCGATTTGATCAACAAAAAGGAATGTTTGATTATATTGTAACTCCAATATCAGCACAACCTGACGCTGCTAACTTTCGAGGAACAGCAAAATCTGTAAATCACATTAATAGTGTATATTCACAATACGGCGGCAAAACGAATAAATTGGATTATATGGCTGGTTTGCGATATGAATATGCTGCAAGAGAAGTTATTTTATCTACCGATACTAATTCTCATATATTGAACTTGAGTAATTTATTCCCATCAGCAAATTTATTATACACTTTCAATTCTTCTTGGAATGTAAAATTAGGATATAGCAAAAGGGTACAACGTAATAATAATTTTGAGTTAAACCCAATACCAGAAAGAGAACATTCGGAAACTTTAGAACAGGGAGACCCCAATTTGAAACCTCAGTTTGTAGATTTAGTTGAATTCGGAATGAATCATTCTTTCAAAAAAGGAACCTTGTTTTCAACTTTGTATTATCAAAATACTAAAAACCCAATTCAAAGAGTAAACAGCGTTTATGCAGATACAATTTTGAATAGAGTTTTCACAAATGCAGAAAAAGCAAGACTATTTGGACTCGAATTTGGAACTAATTTAAAACCTGAGAAATGGTTTTCATTATTTGTAGGAGGGAACATCTATAATTATAAAATTACAGGTAAATTGAACATTTTAGGCACTACATTAAATGTTGATAATTCTAATTGGGCGTATGCATTAAATGCAAATAGTACCTTCAATTTAAATAAAACTACTAGTCTTACAGCCAATGTAAATTATACTTCGGTAAAACCAACTGCACAAGGAGAAGATTCTCGATTTTTATCACCCAATTTGTCCGCAAAAAAAACCATTTTGAATGGAAATGGAACAATAGGATTGCAATGGCAAAATATTAATTTTGGGAATATGGGTTCGAATCAACAAAGAATTACAACGTATGGAACGGACTTTTATACTACAACAAACTACAAATATGAAACAAATGTTTTACTATTGAATTTCAGTTATAATTTCAACAAATTATCAAGTAAAAATAAATTACCTTCTAGTGAAATAGGAGAAAAAGAATTTTAATTATGGATAAGAAATCACTGAAAAATAGCAGAAAATTAATTTTAACTAGCTTATTATTAATAACAAACAAATTTTCCTATTCTCAAGTTATTTTAAATGCAAATGGACCAGGAAATACATACGAAAGAATTACCAGTTTTTTAGCTCCAGGAAATGGTACTGGCGCAGTTGAAGCGCCAGATCAATCTCCAGATGGATCACACCAAGTATTTGGCAGGCATATAGCAGAAGTTTTCGATTCGGAATTAAATAAATATGTATTCGAATTTTATTCTCATTTTGCACTGGATAATGATGTAGCAACACTAGCTGCAGATCGGCAAAGAGTTGAAATTAAAACTTATGCGGCATCACCCGATAATTTAAAAGGAACTTTAGGCGAAAATATTATTTACAAATGGCGATTTAAAATTCAATTTGGTTTTCAGCCTTCTACAAATTTTACCCATTTACATCAAATAAAGGCAGTTAATGGCGATGATAGCAGTCCACTTTTTACATTAACTCCAAGATTAGGAACTCCAAATAAATTAGAATTAATCTACGTTGCCAACGCAAATTCTTCAACAGATAAATTAAGTATTGTGGATTTATTGCCATTCGAAGGAATATGGGTTGATGCAGAAGAAATGATACAAGTGGGAAGTTCAGGCACCTATTCTATAACACTAAAAAAACACAGCGACGGTACTGTTTTATTATCCTACAGTAATTCTAATATTGCAACTATTCGTCCCGATAATACATTTATCCGTCCTAAATGGGGTATTTATAGAAGTTTAAATGATATAGTAAACTTGCGTGATGAAGCTGTTCGTTTTTCAGATTTTAGCATTGCAGAAGTAAGTGCTTTAAATGTGAATTCTAATTCAAATGCTGCAATATTTGCTACTTTACCCAACCCAATTATTGATAAATTAGCGCTTTCATCTGAAATATTAAATCAATTCGATAGTTTACAATTGTTTGATATAACAGGAAAACTATTGCTTGAAAAAACCAAATTATCAAATGAAATTGATCTTTCATTTTTAAATGCAGGGTTGTATTTTATTCAATTTAATACTACCCAACTACAATCTGTATGTATTAAAATTATTAAAAAATAAAATCATGAAAAATTCAATAATCGCATTTCTTACTGTTTTATTATTTTTTAATACTACTACAACATTTTCCAAAATAAAACTACCAAGTATAATTGCTTCCAATATGGTGCTGCAGCGAAACACTAGTGTTAAAATTTGGGGTTGGGCATCTCCTGGAGAAAAAATCAGTATTAAAGCCAGTTGGATTTCAGATAAATTAAAAATTACAACTCCTGAAAATGGTCGTTGGGAAATTGCAATAAAAACCACTTTAAGCAAGGAGCCACAAGCTATTCAACTAAAAAGTAGTCAATCAAACATCAATTTAGATAATATATTATTTGGAGAAGTTTGGATTTGTTCTGGCCAATCCAATATGAGAATGCCTTTAAAAGGCTATACTGGACAACCTACATTTGAAGGAAATTTGTCGGTTGCAACTTCAAAAAACACCAATTTAAGATTGTTTTCCATTACAGAAAATGGTTCGCCAACGCCATTAGATTCTGTAAGTAATTATAAAAAATGGGAAATGGCCTCTCCAGAAACTTCAAAAGATTTTAGTGCAGTTGCCTATTTTTATGGAAAACAATTGCAAGCCATTTTAGATGTACCTGTGGGTTTAATAATGACATCTTGGGGAGGAACTCGCATTCAACCTTGGATTAGCAAAGAAGCAATAGGACCTTTTTTAGAGGTAAATAAAGTAAAAAAAGACACCACCGAAAAGTACAAAAGAATTCCCTCAGCAATTTTTAATGCGATGATAAATCCGATAACTTCTTATACAATTAAAGGGGCAATTTGGTATCAAGGAGAAACAAATCGAGACGAACCAAAAATGTATCAAAAATTGTTACCCGAAATGGTAAAAGATTGGCGCAAGCAATGGAACATTGGCGATTTTCCGTTCTATTATGTTCAAATTGCACCAAATAAATACATCGATAAAAGCAATTCTCAATATCTTCGAGAAGCGCAACTTAAAGCACTAGACTTGATTCCAAATTCAGGAATGGCAGTGCTATCTGATATTGGTTCAGACGCAACAATTCATCCACCAAGAAAGAAAGAAGTAGCTGAACGCTTATTATTCCTTGCTTTGAACAAAACCTACGGAATGAAAGACGTTGATTGTACAGGCCCTGTTTATAAATCAATGACCGAGAAAGAAGGTGTTTTGTTTTTAAACTTTGACAATGCAGAAACTGGAATATTTTCAACTGAAACAGCAATAAGTTGTTTTGAAATAGCGGGTGAAGACAAAATATTTTATCCTGCAAAAGCTGAAATTATTGGTCACAAACAAGTAAAAGTTTCGAGTGCGGATGTTAAAGTGCCAGTAGCCGTTCGTTATGGCTGGTACAATTGGTTTGTAGGCACTTTATATGATAATAATATGCTACCAGTTTCGTCTTTTAGGACAGATGATTGGGAATAAAAAAAATCCACCAATTTTCACAAAATAATGAGTGAAAATTGGTGGATTTTTAAACTGATCCTATTATTGTGAGTTACTATTATTATTTAATCGTAACAATAAGTGGATTATTGATTTTTGTAGCATATTGACCCAAATAGTTTTCCCAAGCTTCTTTGGTTGTAAACTCCCCTTGCTTTTTCCATCCGAAACCTGTGTAATAAACCACTTTATTCTCTTTTACTTTAAGGTTAACGTATAAATTACATAAATCTTTTTTTGCAACTATGTATTTTTCAAAACTGATAGCAGCATTTTTAGGGAATACAATCCCAGTGCCTAACTCCGAATCGTCAAGAGGTTGCCAATAATCAATCCAACCTGCTTTCAGATTTCCTTCTGTTTTTCCGTCGTTATTGTGCAATGTAATGCCTGTTGAAATGGAATTGGTTCCTGAAACTGCAATCTCAAATCTCGATAGAAAACTACCATAATCCAAGCTGATGTGTTTTACTTCTGTGATTTTATTGCCTGCAGCATCCCAATCAGCATAGGTTAAAACAAAACTGGTTCTGATAGGTCCAGTGGTAATGGTTTTCCACGAAATGAAGTTCTTAGAATAGTAATAAGAAGTATCTATTTTAACTGCTACACCACCAATTCCGCGACTATCACCAACGTGAAAGTTGTCTAAACCTTCACCCGTATCTTTGTGATAGGTCCCAGTTCCAGTCGTATATTTTTCGTACCATTTGTTCAAAATTGGATACTCAACTCTTTTCAACCAAGCATCAATTCCGCTTGTTAATGTTCCACCTTTTACTTTGTCTTCGACCATTTTTTGGGCTACTGGGCCATACGTTCTAAAAGCAACTTTATTGTTTTCCCAAGCATAATCGTCTGTTCGTTCCGGAACAAATCTTGAATAACAATAGGTAATTGGTTCATTAGTTTTCGTATCATTGTTTAGCACAAGCTCATATTTTTTTGAGGAGGAAGCTTTGATTTCAGGTTGAAATAAAAGCACATCAGAAACCCCATCTCCATTTTCGTCCACACATTGGGAAATAAAAAAAGTAGTAGTTCCAACCTCTCTAATACCGAATTTTTCTAATTCATCGGAAGATTTTAATCCTAGCGCTTTTTTAGCTATTTCAACAGTTTCAAATGCTCTGTCTATCTTCAATGGATTAGAAATAGTGATAACTTTTGCCTTTTGAGCATAAGAAAATAAGGTGCTTGAAACCAATAAAAGGGCTATTCCTTTGGTGATTTTCATATTAATTTTCATTTGAAGGTTTTCCAATTGTAGCTAAAATTCCGCCGTCAACATACAGAATATGCCCATTTACGAAGTCACTCGCTTTGGAGGAAAGAAAAATCGCTGCGCCCGATAAATCATCTGGATTTCCCCATTTGGCGGCGGGCGTTCTGTTGAAAATAAATTCATTAAACGGATGACCATCAACTCGAATAGGTGCTGTTTGTGTTGTAGCAAAATAGCCAGGACCAATTCCGTTGACTTGTACATTGTGTTTTGCCCACTCTGTTGCCATGTTTTTGGTAAGCATTTTAAGTCCTCCTTTTGCAGCAGCATACGCTCCAACACCATTTCTACCCAATTCGCTCATCATGGAGCAAATGTTGATTATTTTCCCTTGTTGTCTTGCTATCATTCCCTTTGCAACATGTTTAGAAACTATAAAAGGGCTCACTAAATCAATATCTATTACTTCTTTAAATTCGGATACTTCCATTTCAATTAATGGAATTCTCTTTATGATTCCGGCATTATTAATTAATATGTCTATAGCCCCAACTTCGTTTTCAATTTTAGCTATTGCTGCAATCACTTCAGTTTCATCAGCAACATTAAATTTATATCCAAAAGCAGTGATGCCTTCTTTTTTAAATTCCATCACAGCTTCATCGATTTTAGGTTGTGATGAATTTCCATTCACAATAATTGTGGCTCCTGCATGACCTAAACCTTTTGCCATTGCCATTCCCAAACCATGAGTACTTCCTGTAACAAGAGCAATTTTACCTGTTAAATCAAATAATGAAATTCCCATATTATCTTAAATCAGTTATTTTACAAACATCCATATCGCCATAATCAAGATTTTCTCCTGCCATTCCCCAAATAAAAGTATAATTGGATGTTCCTGCACCAGAATGTATGGACCATGGTGGTGAAATGACTGCTTGGTGGTTATTCATCCATATATGACGTGTTTCTTGAGGTTGCCCCATAAAATGACATACCGCTTGATTTTCTGGAATATCTAAATAGAAATACACTTCCATTCTTCGATCATGAACATGAGCTGGCATAGTGTTCCAAACGCTACCCGTCTTTAATTCGGTCATTCCCATTTGTAATTGACAAGTGGTAACAATGCCACCAATTATCATTTGGTTCACAGTTCTGTGGTTTGCGGTTTCCATAGATCCTAATTGTAATTTATTTGCTTCAGCAAGTCCTACTTTTTTATTAGGATAATAAGCATGTGCTGGAGCAGAATTTAAATAAAATTTAGCTGGATTTGAAAAGTCATCACTTTTGAAAACTACTTCTTTATTGCCACTTCCAATATATAAGGCATCTTTGAAACCCAATTCATAAATTACTCCATCTGCAACAACAGTTCCATTTCCACCAACATTTATGATGCCTAATTCTCTTCTTTCAAGAAAATAAGATGATTTTAGAGGATCAATTGTTTCTAAAGTAAGTGGCTCTAAGGGAACCGCAGAACCTGCAATATATCTATCGTAGTGGGAGTAAGTAAGATTTACTTTTCCCAATTCCATTAAATTGTCAATTAAAAATTCGGCACGTAATTGTTCAGTGTCATATTGCTTTACCGCTTGTGGGCTAGAAGCATATCTTGTTTGGTAGGATGTAGACATTAAAGTTTTTTTTGTTTATCAAATTAAAAAAAACAGTGTATAAAATTTACACACTGTTTTTAAATATAGTATTAATAACTAGGATTTTGTGGTATAGATATAAAAGAATTAGTGTCAATTTCATATTGCGGAATTGGCAATAAGAAACGATCTGGATTTGCATTTGAAAGTAATTGACTTAATTGAATTGGTAATATTGTAAATCCTGAATATACTTTAGTCCACATATTGTTAAGGTGTTTTTTCATAACATATTCAGCACCTTGAATTTTTAAATTTGGAAATTGATCTGTTGCAGGAGACATTGAAGTCATGGTTGTGGTAAAACGCATAATATCAAACCAACGTTGGTTTTCAAAGGCAAATTCCCATCTTCTTTCTGATGCTAAAGCTTTTTCAAAATTTGCAGTAGTACTAACATTAATAGAAGTTAGATTAGCTAATCCAGCTCTTAATCGAACTTGGTTAATATATCCTAAACTAGAAGCTACATTTCCGTCTGCTTCTGCTTTCATTAAAAGAACATCTGCATATCGCAAAACTGGCCAATCACTTTCTGCATCGTAGGCAACTATTGTTGGTGACATGTATTTATTTACAAAATAAATAGTAGCTGCATTTCCTTTAGTAAAAGAACTAATATTTACATTAAATCTTGCTAATGAAGGATCAATATAATTAGTATAAGATGATGATGTTTTAATTATTTCTAGAGCAGGAGTGTTATAACCATCTCCATCCCCATTAATAATAGCATTTCCACTATTTACAGGAGCAAAGTTATTTGGCAACGGATTTCCCATTCCTAAACCACCACCTTTAAAACGCACCGCAAAAAGAATTTCTGAATTCATTTCATTGTTTACAGAAAATACATTGGCATAAGTAGATTGAAGGCTGTAGCCCGAATTACTAATAACGTCTTGTAATAACACGGATGCCTCTGCTTTTCTATTTAGTGTTAAATAAACTTTAGCTAATAATGCTTCTGCAGCCCATTTATTGGCATGACCTAGATCTTGAGAATTTGCAGAAAAAGCCGATGTACTTCCATTATCTTTTGCATTTATTAAATCAGCTTCAATTAGTTTATAAATATCATATACAGTTGAACGGTTTATTGTTTTTGCTTGTTCTGGAGTGATTGGCTCATGAATTAAAAACACACCTCCATAAAGTCGAACTAAATTAAAATAATGATACGCTCTAATAAAAGAAGCTTCAGCAGCAATACTTTTACACTGAGCTAAAGTTACAGGGATAGTTACAGGGGCATATTCTATTACTCCACTGGCTGCATTATAATTAGCTCCAGCTGCATTCATAACAATATTAGTATTACGAATGTTATTATAAGTTTTAAGCCAATAATTATAAACACCTTGGTGAGTAGCAGGAGGATAAAACTGGTCTAAATAAGTTAAATCATGTTTAACAGTTGACGTACTTGTTCCAGAATCCATTATTGTATTATCACTTCGAAGTTCGGTCATGGACCATTCTTCAGACAAAGGTGCTTGCATTCCTTTATAACAACTTGTCAATCCTACTTGAAGATCGGTATAATTGGTATAAAAATTATCTGCATTAATATTTGATTCTGATTTTAAATCAATAATATCGGTAC
>CANGHE010000058.1 GCA_947453545.1 Flavobacteriia bacterium | reverse complement strand
TGATTTCTTTATCAGAAAAACTACGCGCACTCCATCTATTTTTTAATAAATCCAACACTGGATAGGTAGTATTTGCAATTTTTACACTCATCTTAATATTAATTTACTGCCATTGATACTTCCATTAGTAATAAGGAACTCTTATCAGCTAATGATTTAATTGAAATTAGTTCAGGACCGGAAATCCCCATTCCATCGCGTCTATCAAGTACTTCTCCATTCAATTCAAAAGACCCTTCTAAAACAAAGGCATAAACTCCATTGTTCGGATTCTTAAGATTGTAATTAGTCACACTATCCTTATCAAAATTACCCAAATGAAACCAAGCGTCTTGGTGAATCCAAACACCCTCATCATCTGAATTTGGTGATAAAATTTGTTGCAATTGATTTTTACTCTTACTTGGATCTAAGGTCAATTGATCGTAACGTGGGGTGACATTTTTCTTATTCGGTAAAATCCAAATTTGAAGAAAGCGCGTTAATTGATCAGCATTTGGATTGAACTCACTGTGTTGAATTCCTTTTCCAGCACTCATCACTTGGATATCCCCTTGACGAATTATAGCTGTATTACCCATACTATCCTTATGCTGTAAATCACCTTCTAAAGGAATTGAAATAATTTCCATGTTCTCATGTGGATGGGTTCCAAATCCCATACCAGCATCTACACGATCATCATTGAGAACACGCAAAACACCAAAGTGAATACGTTCAGGATTATAATAATTTGCAAAACTAAAGGTGTGGTAACTCTCTAACCAACCAAGATTTGCATACCCTCTTGTATCAGCGCGATGAATCATTTTTCGTTCCATGTTATTTTTTTTCAAAAAGATAAACGTTTGAACCTCCTGTTTGTTGTGTTAAAGTCATTGCCGTTTTTGAAGTATTCGTGAAATTATATACCGTTTCATCATAACCAAGTTTTGTACTTGTATTCTTAAAAGAAGTTGTTATAGATTCATACTTCATAATCGCGTATGTACCAATTCGAATTGTCGTTTTCCCACTTTCTGTTGTTAAATAATTGACCTCTCCACCTCGTCCAGAAGGAATGAATGTAAGCTGTTGAACAGTATCTGCACCGAGATTTTTACCATTGATAGATATTAAATTCCAAGTACCATCAATTTTATTATTCATAATCTTTTCAGGCGCACAAGCGGTGAATAACACTGATACTATTAATGTCATAAATACTATTACTTTCATCTGTTTTTAATATTTCGTGAATAAATACTGAAATTTCAGGTAAATGTAATAAATTGTATCAAAAAAAATCCTGCTAATCTAATAGACTAACAGGATCATTAAAAAATTAATAAATTTTATGAATAGCTCGTACTTAAACGAAGTAAACTAGCTATTATACTCTACATCAGTAATTCTTGAAATAGGTATCCACATACCACCTTTCAAGCAAATAAACTTAGTTCCGGTTGCCCAAATCGTTGTTTCAACTTTCTTTGGTCCCTCATCATCAAGGAAATAAATCGTTACTTTAGAATGATGGATATTTCCTAACAAAGTAGCACGTTCCAAACGACTTCTTAAATCATCATCTTGTTCTATTTCAAGTTCCTTTGCAAATGATAAATTAGGAACCATTTCTTTGTCTATTGTAGTGTATGTAAAATTTCCCATGATTTCTAGATTTTGATTGTTATTAATTTAAGTATAATTGTTGAATTAATTACTCCTTATAATGTAACATCATGTTTTTCCAAGAAATATATTAATTCAGTTACATTTCCAACATTACACTTACGCATAATATTTTCTCTATGTTTTCCAACGGTACGAACACTAATTTCTAATACTTCACCGATTTGTTTTGATTGATATCCTTTTCTAATTAAACGAATAATTTCTCTTTCACGTTTAGAGATTTTCAAAGCAGGTACTACTTTATCTCGTAATACACCTTTTTTGATTTTATTTGTTTCATTCACCATATCAACTACATTTTTAGAATAAAATGTACCTCCATTAAGTATTGTTGATATACCTTCTCTTAATTCCGAATAAGAACAATTTTGAGTAACGTAGCCTTGAATACCCATTTTCATAATTTTTTGAAAGCATTCAAACGTACATTTTTTTGAAAATATCAAAACAGGTATTTGTCTTGATCTTATCAATCTTAATAGATCCAAATCATCAATACATTGCATGTTTATTTCAACAATAATTAAATCTACCTTTGGAACTTCAACATCTAAGTAGTTTACATTTTCATTCCTTACTATATTTAAGGTATTAAATGAGGATTCTGTATTCAATAAAGATAGTAATCCTTCTGCCAATAAGGTTTGATTGTTAATCAATGCGATACTCTTGTTCATGACGTCTATATTTTGGTTATTATTTTCTGAAATTAATAAGCTAAATTCCGTACCAAAATCATTATATTAACATAATTACTTCATTATTAAATATTTAATAATATAAATTAAATTGTTAATTGTACGTATTTTGTACTGTTTTCCCAATTTGGGATAGCTTATAATCAATCTGAAGAATAAATTCATATTACACACAAGCATAATTCATTTTAACATATATTTGATGAAATATTTAGCTAACAGTATGGATATGGATTTGCAAGAAATAAAAAAGAAAATACTAGACGGTCAAATTACTGAAGAAGAAATAAATACACTAATTAAAAAATTAGCAACTCCTACAAGACGTAAAAGTGGAGGATTCTTCAAGACGATACTATCAGGGTTTATAGAAGGCTATACTAAACCAATGATTTTAAAAGTTATTTTAGAAGCTTCTCTCATTTTTGCAATAATAGCTGGTGTTATTACATTATCAATATTAGGGAAAATTGACCCAACAATAACTATGGTGTTATTAGCATTTGTTTTAGGGTATGTATTAGGAAAAATAAAATAAAGAATGCTTAAAGAAAAAAACACAAAACAAATTAAGGATATCGCCAATAAATTGGGCTTTATGTTTTGTGGAATTTCAAAAGCTGAGTTTTTATCGGAAGAAGCACCCAGATTAGAAAAATGGTTGTACGAAGGTAAACATGGAAAAATGCAATACATGGAAAACCATTTTGATATGCGTTTAGACCCTCGTTTATTAGTTCCTGGTGCTAAAAGTGTTGTCTCTTTAATCTATAATTATTTTCCTAGTCAAACACAACGAACGGATAGTTTTAAAATATCAAAGTACGCATACGGACAAGATTACCATTTCGTACTAAAAGAAAAATTAAAACAATTTTTAGAACAAATTCGGATACAAATCGGAGAAGTTGACGGACGAGTGTTCGTTGATTCGGCTCCTGTTATGGACAAAGCTTGGGCGAAAAAAGCTGGGCTCGGTTGGATTGGAAAAAACAGTAACCTCATCCATCCCAAAAAAGGTTCATTTTTCTTTATAGCAGAACTAATCATTGACATAGAACTTACTCCTGATGGGCCAATCCGTGACTATTGTGGTACCTGTACAAAATGTATCGATGCGTGCCCGACTGAAGCCATCGTAAAGCCTTACGTAGTAGATGGATCTAAGTGTATCTCATACTTAACTATAGAATTAAAAGATGAAATACTTCCCAAGGAATTTGCATCCAAAATGAACGACTGGGTATTTGGTTGCGATATCTGTCAAGATGTTTGTCCATGGAATCGGTTTTCCACCCCACATTCAGAGCCACTCTTTCAAGCTAATGAAAATCTATTGTCTTTAAGCAAAGGTGATTGGAAAGATTTATCTGATGAGTTTTTTAATGAATTATTCAAGAAAAGTGCTGTAAAACGGGCGAAGAAATCAGGATTAATACGTAATATTACTTTTTTGAACGAAGAGTAATTTAGTAATTCTTCAAAAATTAATACATATGGCATTAACCCCATTTTCAGGAACTTGGGATACAGAAAAAGCAGCTCACTTGTTGAGAAGAGCACTGTATGGTCCTACTTATAAACAAATACAACAAGCAACAAATGATGGTTTAACAAGTACTATTGATAAACTATTAACCTTACCGATATACAACAAACCTTTATCTGTAAGTGATATTGATTCAACTGCCAGCAAGGGACAAACATGGGTCGATAAAGTTTACCCAGCAGATCCTTACACTGCTCAGATGGTTCAAAATGTTCGCAATGAATCATTAGCAGCATGGTCTTTTGAGAACATCCATCGAGAAAATTTTTCCATTGCTGAAAAAATGAGTTTATTTTGGCAAAATCATTTTGCTGCAGAATACACAAATGATGCACGTGCAACTTACAACTACATCAACTTACTTCGAACAAATGCATTAGGTAATTTCCGAGAACTTGTTAAAAAAGTAACCATTGATCCATGTATGCTACTTTTCTTGAATGGTAACTCAAACACGAAAAATAGTCCAAATGAAAATTACTCACGTGAATTATTAGAACTCTTTACCGTAGGAAAAGGACCACAAGTTGGTGTAGGAGATTACACGAATTATACAGAAGAAGATATCAAACAAGGAGCGAAGATATTAACTGGATGGAATGTATGGGGATTCTTGAGTAGCACAGAAACAAACACTTCTGCTATTTACTTACCAAATAAACATGACACTACGACTAAAACATTAAGTGCACGATTCAATAACGCGAAGATATCAAATGGGAATGAGTTAGAATATGCGAATTACATTGATGTCATTTTTTCCTCTGACAAAGCAGCACAATATATCTGTAAAAAATTATATCGCTGGTTTGTAAATTACGATATAACACCTGAAGTGCAAAGTCAAATTATTGACCCTATGGCAGCGTTGATGGTTAGTTCCAACTATGAAGTACTTCCCGTTATAAAAACACTTTTATCAAGTCAACATTTTTATGATATTTCAACACGTGGAACAATTATCAAAAATCCAATTGAATTCATATTCTCATTATTGAATACCACTGAATCTCAATTCGATTTTGGTTTAGATGTAAATTACGAATTCTACAAACAAATCTATGGATTCAGTTCAGTGATAGGAATTAATTATTTCAGACCTCCAAGTGTAGGTGGATGGCCTGCATATTATCAAGTACCTTCTTATTCTCGCCTGTGGATGAATTCAAGTTATATCAAATTACGCTTTGACATCGCAGGATATTTACTTACAAATGAATTTAAATCAACCATCGACAAAACTAAATTCTGCACCATCGATGTATTTACATTAGTAAAAAATCTTTCTATACCAACCTCTACACAACATATAATAGAAGATTTAGTCTTAATCTTTTGTCCTAAAAATTTGCCCCAAAATAAAAAAGATGAACTGCGTTTAATCCTAACGGGAGGGCAACCTGATTTTGAGTGGACCATACAGTATAACGAATATTTAGCCGATTCAAGTAACACAAACAAAATGTCGGCTATACAGACACGTATTCGTTTAGTGTTAGACGGTATTTTTAAGTTACCTGAATTTCAAACTATTTAATGCAGCGCAACATGGAAAGAAGAAAGTTTTTAAGAAATACAGCATTAGCATCTATATCAATTCCGTTTATGTTTAAAAATTGGAGCTATGCAGCTGTTACAGATAAATTGTTTAGTATTTCACGTGGAGCAAAAGACAAAGTACTAGTTCTAATTCGATTAAACGGAGGTAACGATGGTTTGAATACAGTAATACCAATGGATTATTATTCAAACTTGGTAAAACAGCGTGCAAATATTATTATTCCTGAAAATAAACTAATCAGCATTACACCAAAAAACGCATTGCATCCTGCGATGACAGGTTTGGCAAATATGTTTCAAAATGGAAATTTGAGTATTGTTCAAAATGTTGGCTATCCTGAACAAAATCGTTCCCATTTTCGCTCAATGGATATTTGGACAAGTGGTTCACTTGATGTAAGTACGACAACAGGCTGGTTAGGTAGACACTTAGATGTAGAACATCCGGGTTTTCCTGAGGCATATCCAAACACAGACAATCCAGATCCATTTGCTATCAGTATGGGATATGAAGTATCTGCTACATGTCAGGGATTAATGTCAAACTTCTCACACACAGTTGTCAATCCATCCAGTTATTTTTCTTCTTCTAGTTCCAGCTCTGTAAACGATGGAACTTACTATGGTAGTCACATGGAATTTTTGAGTACAATCATATCTCAAACCAATAAATACGGACAACGCGTATATGACGTTACAAAAAACGTAAAGAATTTATCCACCAAATACGACGATAAAAACGACTTGGCTACCCAATTAAAATATGTCGCGCAAATGATACGAGGAGGGTTAAAAACAAATGTCTACATCGTAAACATCAATGGATTTGACAACCATGATTCACAGGTGAATACCACCGATGTGACAACAGGTAAACATGCTGATTTATTGAAATCGTTATCTGATGCTATTACTGCTTTTCAAGATGATTTAACATTGATGGGGATAGAAAAACGCGTGGCAGGGATGACATTTTCTGAATTTGGAAGACAAATTGCCTCGAACGCAAGTAATGGAACAGATCATGGAGATGCTGCACCACTATTTTTATTTGGTTCATGTTTGTCACAACCTATTTATGGAGCCAATCCTACCATCACAGATCAAGTAATCGATCAAGCAGGTGTACCTATGCAAGTTGATTTTAGAGATATATACGCATCCTTATTAAAAGATTGGTTTGAAGTACCAAGCAATGAGATACAATCTATGTTTAGTCATACAATAACCTATCATAACTTAATGGGAGCATGTACGCTATCAATTGAAGATAACCCATTCAATGAACATAAAACCATTGTATATCCAAACCCTGCGAGTCAACACATGACCCTACGATTAACAACACGAAACGAAAAAGTGAAAATCAGTATTATTGACTTACAAGGCAAGGAACAAGGTATATTTTACGATGCTACTTTCACCAATGAAACCCACAAACTACCGATTTCGATAAATGAATTAGCACTTGGTAACTATCTAATAAACATTCAAAAAGAATCTGGGAACGAAACAATTTCGTTCATAAAAGTGAAAGAAAATTAAGGATATATTACAATAATTTAATCAAAATAAACTTTAAAAGCAATCCTTAAAAAACCATTTGTTGTCTCTAACTTTAAATAAGAAAGAGAATAACACTATGGACTTAACACAACAAATTGCACTTACATTATTACCAAGAGGAGGTAAAAGAAAAATTCGAAATATCCTAAGACATATGGAAGTTGAAGAATTCTTTTCGTCATCTAAATACAGAATAAAATCAATTCCTGGGGTTGGAGAAAAATTTTTATTAGAACTTGATAGAACAAAAGCATTACAAGAAGCTGAAAAACACCTACTATATTTTGAAAAAAATGAAATAGAACCCATATTTTTTCAAAACAAGCTATTTCCATATCGATTAAATCATTGTGAGGATGCTCCATTGATGTTATACAGAAAAGGGAATATGGATTATAACAAACAAAAAGTAATAGCAATTGTAGGAACTCGCAATGCAAGTAATTACGGTAAAAAATGTTGTGATGAACTATTAGATGGCTTGAAAGGAAGAGATATAGTTGTGGTAAGTGGTCTAGCTTACGGTATTGATATCTATACACATCAACGCTGCTTAGAAATGGGCATTCAAACTATCGGAGTTTTAGGTCATGGATTGGATAGAATATACCCATCTATACATTCTAATACTTCAAAAAAAATGCTAAATCATGGAGGGTTACTATCTGAGTACTTACCCAATACAAAACCAGATCGAGAAAATTTTCCTATGCGGAATCGAATAGTAGCAGGGATGTGTGATGCAACGATCGTAATTGAGAGTGGAGAAAAAGGAGGTTCACTTATCACAGCAGAATTAGCTAACGATTATGCTAGGGATGTTTTTGCATATCCAGGAGACATTGAGAAACCCTACTCCAAAGGATGTAATTACCTAATTCAAAAGCAGAAAGCTCACTTAATTACCTCATCAGATGATTTTCTAAAATTTATGAACTGGGACGATGACAAAATGAATAAACTAGTGCAACCCACTTTATTTTCCAATTTATCCCCAGAGGAGGAAATTTTAATTAAATTGATTGAGACCAAAAAAGATGTGTCGATCGATGTCCTAGCAATAAAAAGTGAAATACCTATTTCCATGCTGAGTGGAATTTTACTAAAATTAGAACTCGACAATATTTTAAAACAATTACCTGGAAAACGATATACCCTAGTTTAAATCAAATAAACGTAACTTTACAAAAACAATTAGCAAAATGAAAAGTATTCAATTTACATCACAATTAGTATCCATTATCGCTATTGTCTTTATTCTAATTATTGGTAAATCAATAGTATTACCCTTCTTATTTGCGATGTTAATTTATTTAGTAATCCGATCAACTCATAGATTTTTAAATAAAAATAAGCTAGTAAAAAAGTATATTCCTTCATGGTTTAAAAATATATTTTCTGCAATAATCATATTCTCATTGCTGGGATTCATATTAAATACAATAATTATCAATGCTAAAAATTTGAGTTTCTCATTTCAAAAATATACACTCAACATACATTGGCTTACCTCAACTATTGAAAAAAAATTACAAATTAATCTTTCACAAACTATAGAACAAGGACTTGAAAAATTTGATGTTTCACATTTCATTAATCCCATTTTAAACTCTATTGGAAGCTTTGCTGGTAATTTTATTCTTATATTATTTTATGTCATTTTTCTAATCATAGAAGAAACGAGTTTTAAAAATAAAATCAAACTAATTGTAAGTGACAAATCAAAACTGGATAGTACTAATAAATTATTAAACAACATAGAACACTCAATAACACATTATGTAGGACTTAAAACATTAGTAAGCCTAATTTCAGCAATTACATGCTTCTTTATTTTACTATCTTTTGGAGTACAATCGCCGTTTTTATGGGCTACTCTTATTTTTCTACTTAATTACATTCCTGTTGTTGGTGCATTTTTGGCTGTGAGTTTACCATTTTGCTTTTCTATCATTCAATTAGGTGAATTTTATCAGCCATGTGTTCTATTGTTAACTTTAAGTATCATACAGTTAAGCATAGGAAATTTTATCGAACCAAAAATAATGGGAAATTCACTAAATATCAGTCCTTTAGTTGCTATTATATCCTTAGCAATTTGGGGAGGAATTTGGGGATTTGTTGGAATGATTGTCAGCGTACCTATAACTGTAATTTTAATTATAATCAGTGCGCACTTCGAAAAAACAAAACCGATAGCGATATTACTTTCTAACAAAGGAGAAATTTAGAAGAAAAAAGTAATTTTGCAGATAAATAGTATATAATATACATGAAGGAAAAGAGGATTGTTATTTATGGAATGATAAGCAGCGTTTTTATGCTCCTTTTAGTTTTATGGGTGAACTTTCATCACGAAAATCATAAATATTCTATTTCGAAAAATCATCAAAAAAAAACTCATAAACACCTTCAACATACAGCGAATCACTCCCATAACACAATCAAACATACACAAAGAAGACAATTTGCAAGCAATAAACAAGGGAGAACGAACTCAAGAAAACAATCTTTTGGAAAATATTTTACAATTCATTTCGCTTCAATATCACTGGAAAATATATTAACTTCTTTTCAAAAAAATGCCATCGATTTCCATGAACTTCTTATTCTAACGTTCCTTTGTGAACTCTGTCGATGGAATTTATAGATTATTAATAAAAAATAAACTTTTAATTATCACTAGTTAAGTCTCTTTTTTACCAAAGATTCATTTTAATATAAATGAATCTAATAATCTATTACACACTAATTATGAAAATTCAATTATCAATAGTCATATTGACTATAATAATATCTACACGAGCATATAGTTACAGTCGAATAATTCCTTTTGAAAATATCGATTCACTTGCTTTACAAACAAATGATACTGTTCCAGATGAAATACATCTACGAACCTATTTAGACTTTCATTATGTTTATGACAATGATATGCCTAGCAACAGGAAAAGACCATACGGATCTAATCCTCTTCATGTGAATCAATTTGATATTGGCTATGCTTTTGCAGAATTAACATACAAAACAAAAAACTTTCGATCAACAATTTCATTTAATTCAGGATGTATCGTAGAGAGAATGTATGAGCTCGAGAGCGAAATGATGAAACATATTCGTGAAATGAGCGGAGAGTATTTTATAGGTAATGGATTGAGTTTAGAAGGAGGTATTATGCCTGCAATGTATGGATTTGAAGGATTTATTAATAAAGAAAATTGGTTCTCTACGCGTGCTGTAATGACTGATTTTGCACCAGATTATGATCTTGGTGTACGTTTAAATTATCGTTATAAGAATCATTGGTCTTATCGTATACAAATTGCAAATGGGTGGCAAACTCTTCGAGAAGTTAATAACAACAAAGCAGTTGGAACATTAATACGATACGACTCCCCTAAAGTTCTTATAAATTGGGGAACCATGACTACAAACGAATCTTCCGTGGATTCAATTAACTTGGAACGTTTCTATAGTAATTTCTTCGCTAAATTTCATTTAGCCAAAAAATGGCAAATTGCTCCGTTATGGGATGCTGGTTTTCAACGAGATTCATTCAACTTTAACAAACTAAACTTTTGGACATCTGCTTGTATAAATATTCGATATCAATGGAAACCAAAATTAAGTCTAGCGGCACGTTACGAATATTTTTATGATCCTAAACAAATCATTCCTGATGTAATTACTAATACACCCAATGGATTTCAATACAAAGGTGGATCTATATGTGTTGAATATGCATTTCATCCCTATGCATCCTTCCGTTTAGAGACTAGATATGCACATTCTAGGGATAAAATTTACACGATAAAAAACAACATAAATAGTTCTAAAAATGATCTATTTGTCATGGGACAATTTTTATTTGAATTGCATCATGACTTAAAAGTTGTTTCTACGCATTAATGTTTTGTAAGTGCTATTAGGTGATTAATTTTATACATATTATTAAATGAATCGAAATTTAATACATCTAACTCATCTTTAAAATAAAGGTCTATTAATTGAATTAACTGAGGATTATTTCGAAAGTTATTTTTTATATTAAATAATGTTAAATTGACAATATTGCTTGTTGGATCTGAACTAAAAAAATAAATTGTAGTAGGTATATTTTTCTTCGGTCCACCAAGAATACTTTTAGAATAAAGAAGAAGTTTTTCAGTTGGGTTTAGTATTAAGTAACGCTCATTATTCTGAAATCGATATACCTTACCGTCAGTATCTTGATAACCATATATCGCACTTTTCAATAAGATTAAAGTTGAATCACCTAATCTAACTTTGATAGTTTTAGTGTTTAAATACCTATGCGGAAACACTTTAAATAATTGATTTTTAGTTGGAGTAATATACTTTACTCCTAAAGAAAAATCAGTGGTTGTTTTATATATCCCTTGTGCCGTACTTGCATGACACATCATAAACAAAAGAAAAACAACATTATAAGACCTCATAAACAAACTATTTTATCCAATACAAATAAAACAATTCATTTATAAAGAAAAGATCAGAATAGTAAACCGAAATATAAAGATTTTATAAGGAAATAAAAGATCAAACAAAACGATAACCGACACCTGACTCGGTCAATATATGACTCGGCCTATTAGGGTCATCTTCAACTTTCTTTCTTAATTGAGCAATAAAAACACGTAAATATTGTGATTGGGTAACATAGCTTGGTCCCCAAATAGACTTCAATAGATAATGATGAGTTAATACCTTCCCTTCATTTTTACACAACAAACAAAATAACGTATATTCTGTAGATGTTAATTTAATAATTTCATCATTTTTTTTGACAATTCTAGCTGATAAATCAATTTGTAATTCACCAAAATAAAGTATCGGATTTTCATCTTCTTGGTTACTACTTCTTAGAACAGAACGAATTCTGGCTAACAATTCACCCGTTCGAAAAGGTTTAACTAAGTAATCATTTGCACCATTATCAAGTGCTGTTACAATGTCTTCTTCACTCGAATGAGCTGACAATATTATAATAGGTTTACTATACCATTCACGTAACTTTTGTAATACTATATGCCCACTTTCATCTGGTAGACCTAAGTCTAATAAAATTAATTCAGGTGGATGATTAGCAGCTTTAATAATTGCTTCTTTGGCATTAATTGCTTCTGAAACTTTATAATCATTACTTTGAAGCGTTATAGTCAACATTTTACGTATTTGAACTTCATCATCTACAATTAAAATCTCTATATTATTCATTTGAAAAATTATTAATATGATTAGATTCTGAAGGGATAACAATAGTAAATTTAGCCCCTCCAAATGGTTTGTTTTCTAATAGAATATTCCCATTATGCACTTCAACAAATCCTTTAACAATAGATAATCCAAGTCCAGTGCCACCTGTTTTAGAATGTTTTAATCGATAAAACTTATCAAAAACAAAGGCAATTTCATCAATTGGAAATCCATTACCTGAATCTTCAATTATAATAATTAAATTTCCATTTTCATACTTTGTATTAATTTCAATGATGCACGATTTTTCAGTATAGATATTTGCATTCATAACTAAATTTTTAATCACTTGCTCCATCAAGACACTATCTAACTTACACAATGGTAGATTTTCTTGAATATTGATTAATACTACACGAAATTCTAAATCTTCTTTGAGAGAATTAATTATTCGATAAACCAATTCATTTACATCACACCAATCTATTTTTGGCTGCATATATTCAGATTCAAGTCGTGACATATTCAATAAATTTTCAACTTGAGAATTTAATCGCAAAGATGCTTTTGATATTTCACTTATTAATTCACCTTTAATCTCATCCGTCAAACGCTCATTTTTATCTTGTAAATTATCTGTAGCACCTATAATTGTTGATATTGGAGTACGTAATTCATGTGATAATGAATTCAACATTGTATTATATAAACGTAATGTATTTTCTTTCTCTTCTCGAATATTTGCGGCTTTCTCAATCGCTCGAATTTTAAAAGTCAAAACAGTATTTACCATTGCAATGATAAAATACATAAAAAACATCATCAAATCATCTGTACTCTTTACGATCCAAGTAAAAATAGGAGGAATAAAAAAATAAATCCAAATCACTGCACTTAACATGGCTGCAGAAAGTACTGGAAGAATATCAAAAAACATAGCTATCAATGACAATGTCATCAACAGAATCAAAGCAACTATCTTATAATCAATAAAATTAGACAATGAAAAACATATAGTCGCTACCAAAAGAATTAATACAATACTTATAAAATATTGCCTCGGTTTACTTATTTTATGTAAAATGATATTGACCAATCTATATGTTTAAAATACTATGTTAATAAACACAAATCTATTTATAAAGTTGTAAAGATTTTATAAAGATTTATATATACAAACCATGTTGAAACAAATAGGTTATTCGTGTATAAATTGATTTTCTAATTTTGAAAAATGAAAGACTTTTTTATACCATTTTTATATTTGCTAATATTTGAAATTTCAACACTCCAAGCTCAGATTACTAATACTGCTACTATAGATACTATTGGAGGAGAAAAAATAAAAAATATAACTATCGGAGGATATATTGACACTTATTTTGCATACGACGTAAATAAACCAAAAGATGGATTAATTCCTTACATGGTATCATCAAATTTACACAATAGTTTTTCTGTTAACTTGGCATATATAGATCTACGCTATAATACTCCAAATATTCGAGCACGATTAGTTCCAGGGTTTGGATCTTATATGAATGCCAATTACAATAATGAAATTGGATTATTGAAAAATTTAGTTGAATCATCCGTTGGAATTAAATTACACAAGAAAAAAGAAATATGGATAGAATCAGGCATTTTTGGTTCTCCATTTACTAATGAAAGTGCTATTTCAAAAGATCACTTCATGTATACTCGAAGTTTAGCACCAGAATATGTTCCATACTATTTAGCTGGAGTAAAAACTTCTTTTCCAATAAACAATAAAATAAATTTTTATGTTTATATACTCAATGGATGGCAACAAATTCAAGATCAAAATAATGGAAAATCAATTGCCACACAGATAGAATATAGACCTAATCAAAAACATTTAATTAATTGGAATACCTATATAGGAGATGAACGAAGTAAACTAAACCCAACTTTTCGAAATCGTTATTTTACTGATGTTTATTGGCTATTCAATGTATCAGATAAATTCAACTTAATTTCATGCTTATATGGCGGATTACAAGAAACAAAAACAACGAAATTATACAACAACTATTGGTGGCAGATGAACCTATCAAGTAAATGGAAATTTAACGAAAAGCATAGTATAGCAGCAAGAATTGAGTACTTTGATGACCCTTCAAATTGCATGATTACGAATCAAAATGTTGGAAGTAAAGTAAAACTATATAGTTTAGGTATTTGCTATAATTTAAACCTATTAAATCATGTATTATTTAGAATTGATACGCGTTATTTTGGTTCTACTCATAAAACATTCTTACATCAAGAATCGTCAAATCAATATTCAAATAGTGTAATAACTGGAAATATTACTGTATGGTTTTAACAAAAAAAGGCCACTTATATAAAGTGGCCTTAGTATTTTTTAATTCAAAAAAAATTAGCTTCCGCAGTATAAACAATCTTCTACTTCTTCCATCATTGGGTTGTCAACGATAGCTGGATTTAGTTGTTTTTTCAATTCGTAAATTGCTTGTTGAGTTTCCCCATCTTCAAACAAATTTCCTGTTAGTTTTGACTTCAAAACTGCAATCTCTTGGTTAATAGCATCTATATTCATAATCGTTCTTTTTTCAATTTTTCGGAAGTCAAAAATAGTATTCTTTTATCGACGAATTGAATTTTTGAATAGATAAAGTTATTAATACTCTCTGTTAAT
>CANGHE010000057.1 GCA_947453545.1 Flavobacteriia bacterium | reverse complement strand
CCAAGAGCGTCTAACAAAAGAGTTAGAGAAAAACTTAGCAATGCGTGTTACAAACACAGACAAAGCGGATAAATGGTTGGTAGCTGGACGTGGTGTATTACACTTGTCTGTATTGATTGAAACAATGCGTCGTGAAGGGTATGAATTACAAGTGGGTCAACCACAGGTAATCATCCGTGAAATTGATGGTGTGAAATGTGAGCCAATTGAAGAATTGACAATCGATTTACCGGAAGAGTTTAGTGGAACTGCTGTTGAGGCTGTTTCTAAACGTAAAGGAGAGATGACAAATATGGAGCCAAAAGGTACTCGTATGACGATTCAATTCCAAATTCCTTCAAGAGGTATTATCGGTTTGAGAAACTACTTATTGACACAAACTGCTGGTGAAGCAATTATGAGTCACCGTTACTTGGAATACCAACCATACAAAGGTGAAATTCCAGGACGTCAAAATGGTTCGTTAATTTCTATGGAACAAGGAACTTCTATTCCTTTCTCTATCAATAACTTACAAGAAAGAGGTCGTTTCTTTATCGCTCCAAGTGAAAACATCTATGAAGGACAAGTAATTGGTGAAAACTCAAGAGCTGGTGATATGGTTGTTAACGTTACTAAGACAAAGAAAATGTCGAATATGCGTTCTTCTGGAAACGATGAAAAAGTGAAATTGATTCCACCAATTAAATTTAGTTTAGAGGAGTGTTTAGAATACATACAAGGAGACGAGTATGTAGAAGTAACACCTGAAAACTTACGTATCCGTAAAATTTACCTGAAGGAAACTGAACGTAAAAGATTAGGTAAATAATACCGTTTTTTAAAGGAATATTTGAAGGGTTAGTCGTACAGGCTAACCCTTTTTTATAGTTATGCAATTTGTATTGCACCATGATATAATAAACTTGTTTTCATAATACAAATTAAGGTTAATAACTTATTTATTGTCTTCACATCTTTTTTTGTTTTGAACGAATTTTAGCTTTACTTTTATAATATCAAGACTGTCCACTATGTATAACGACGACGAAGAAGATAGCTATTATGAAGGTAACTTCAATGAAGAGTTAGCTCGATTTGAAAATTCCTTGAAGGGTGAGCCTTTAGGCTTTATGGATAGTGATACCTTGGAAGCTTTAATAGATCACTATTTGATTCAAGGTAACTACACCAAGGCAAGTATATGTGCTGATTTAGGCATAGAACAATTTCCATTTATATTGATGTTTCAATTGCGTAAAGCACAAGCAATTTCGGCTAATGGACAATTGAAAGAAGCACTTACAATTTTAACCAATTTAGAAAAATTGGGTGAAACAAGTTGTGAACATTTTCTTACAAAGGCAGCAATTTTCAGTCAATTAAGAGATTCTAAAACGGCTGTAAAATATTTCCAAGAAGCATTGAACGTTTCTGAACCAGAAGATAAAGATGAAATTTATATCGATTTAGCAATGGAGTATGAGTCTTTAAGAGACTTTACTAGTGCGATTAAAATTTTGCAACAAGCGCTTTCAAACAATCCTGATAATGAAGTTGCTATTTATGAATTAGCATATTGTTATGATCAAATGATGGATTACGATAAGGCAATTGAATGTTATTCTAATTTTATTAATGAGAATCCTTATTCATTCACAGCTTGGTATAATCTTGGGAATGCGTATTCAAAACAGGATAATTTTGAAAAGGCGATATGGGCATATGATTATTGTGTTTTAATTAACGAAGAGTTTTCTCCTGCATACTTTAATTTAGGTAATGCATATTTGTCTTTAGATAAATATAAGACTTCAATAGAACAGTTCGAAAAATGCATTGAAATAGATGGTGAAGATGGATTGACACTTTGTTATATTGGTGAGTGTTACGAGCAGTTAGGGGACTTAGAATTAGCGAAATCGTATTATAGAAAGAGTCTGGAATTGATTCCTGATTTATCAGATGCTTGGTTAGGCTTAGGAATTATTCAAGATTTAGAAGGTGACATTAAAGGAGCAATTAAATTCATTGAAAAAGCAATAGAGTTAGAGCCTACGAATGCAAGTTATTATCATGTTTTAGCAGGTGCATTTGAAAAAACAGATGAACTTGAAAACACACAAAAATGGTATCTTAAAGCATTAGAATTAGATCAAAAGAATGATGAGATTGTAATTGATTATGTTGGATTTTTATTGGCAAATGACTTTATTAGCGATTTAAAATTATTTTTCGACTTCTTTGATACATCTGATTTAGACGTTTTATTTACTTTAGACTTATTAAAAGCTAACTTTCATTATAAATTTGGACAGCAGGAAATAGCTATTATGTTGCTACAACAGTGTATAGTAGAAAATAGTGAGGCAGCCAAAGAAATTTTTTCTATTTATCCTTACCTACTAAACGAAACCAAAATTGTAACTTTGTTTCCAAACTAATTCTAGATATGAATTTCGAATTACCATTTATTCCTAAAAGACCCGCAAAACCACGAAATAGTGGGATTACTATGATGATGGATAAAGGTTTGAGTTTAAAGGAGGCTGAACATTTTATAGAGGCTAATATTGATTTAACTGATGTTGTTAAGTTCGGGTTTGGAACTGCTTATGTTACTCGTGATTTGGAAAAGAAAATAGCTCTTTATAAAGAAGCTGGTATGAAGCCGTATTTTGGAGGTACTCTTTTTGAAGTTTTTTATGCACGTAATAGATTTGAAGATTACCTGAGATTACTAGATAAATTTAAGCTAGATTTAGCCGAGATTTCGGATGGGTCTATTATAATAGATCATGATGAAAAGTGTGAGTTAATCCGTAAAATGTCACGTGATAGAATAATTTTATCTGAAGTAGGTTCTAAAGATTCAGGGATTTTGATAAGTCCAAATCGTTGGATTAAAATGATGACGAAAGAACTTCAAGCTGGTTCTTGGAAAGTTATTGCTGAAGGAAGAGAAGCTGGAAATGTTGGTGTTTTTAGACCAAATGGAACAGCTCATACCTTATTAATTAATAAAATTATTGCTAAGGTTAAACCAGAAGATATTCTTTGGGAAGCTCCTCAAAAAAATCAACAGGTTTGGTTCGTGAAATTATTTGGTGCTAACGTGAACTTAGGTAACATAGCTCCAAATGAAGTGATTCCATTAGAGTGTTTGCGTTTAGGTTTGAGAGGAGATACTTTTTTTGATTATCTTCCTAAAGATTATGCTGAACGATTGAAACAGGTTGATAGCGATACGGAAGAAGAAGAGGTACATTTTTAGTCATGTTGATTATTCACAAAGAGAAGGAAATACAAGGACACGCTGCGGCGGTATATACTGTAGATTTTTTTCGAAGTAAAGTTTATACAGGCTCTGGAGATAAATATGTTACACGTTGGGATATTCATTCTGGAGATCAAGATAAATTTGCCATTAAGTTAGAAACTAGTGTTTACAAGATCAAAATTATTTCACCAAAAGAGCAATTAATTATTGGTACTAGTGTAGGTGATTTTCATGTAGTTGATTTAGTAGCTAATAGAGAAATTCACTTCTTTAAACAGCATAAATCAGCTATTTTTGAAATAGCATTCTTGAATAAAAAAAAGTTGGTTTTTATTACTGATGCTGAAGGTAATGTTTCAGTATGGAGTATAGATGATTGGAAATTAGTTATTTACTTGCCTTTTGATTGTGGAAAAATCCGTTCTATTGTTTTTTCTAAAGATAATGAGAAAGCATATTTAGCTTGTCAAGATGGAAAGATTCGTATTTTATCAACTACTACATTTAATTTAATTGATTCGTTTGATGCTCATTTGATGGGGTGTAATGTATTATTGTTTCATCCAACAAAAGAGCAAGTGTTGTTTTCTGCAGGGAAAGATGGTTATTTGAGATGTTGGGATTTATTAAATAATAAACAAGTTATAGCAATTCCTGCTCATAATTTTGGAATTTATGGATTACATTTATTAAATAACAATTCTAATTTAATAACTATAAGTAGAGATAAATCAATCAAGAGTTGGGATATCAACACTTTAAATCCACTAAGTAAAATTGAAAGAAAACAAGGTGGTCATTCCCATGCTGTAAACAGTATAATTGGTATTGATGATTTTCATTTTGTTACAGTTGGGGATGATAAACGGATCCTTTTTTGGTCTTTAGTATCGCAATTATCATTAAATTAGCGTGAAATTCTTTTTTTTACCTTTAAAAAAAGATATATTTGTTCAAATCTTTTTATTGTTTAAGGCGAATAATATGTTGAAGCCAGTTAAATTCTTTTTTTTACTTTGTTTTATTGTTTGTATATCAGATTCTTATGGTCAGATATCAACGTTTAATTCAACAAAAAACTGGCGCCGTAATAAAAAAGAATTAGTTTTAAATATTGGTCCAACTGGATTTTTGGGTGAATTAGGGGGGCGTGATTTGATTGGGAAGAATTATTCGATGGCCGATTTAGATTTGAAATCTACTTCTTTCAATATTGGTTTTTCATACAGGTATCGTTTTAAACCTTATTTTGCAACTTCGACTATTATCGATTTAGGAAGTGTTAAAGGTGATGATAAATTGACTTTAGAACCTGCAAGGAACGCACGTAATTTGAATTTCAAATCTATATTGATTTCTGCATACCAACGTTTTGAGATGATGTTATATTTTAAAGAATCGTTTGGTCACAAATATAAATTCAAAGGAGTTAAAGGTAAAAGTAATAATAACGAACAAGTTTATTTGTTTGGGGGGATAGGGTTTACTTATTTTAATCCAAAAGGTAATTATAATGGTTCGTGGATTCCATTAAGACCATTGCATACTGAAGGACAAGGATTTCCGGGAAGACCTAAAGAATATAGCTTAATAACTCCAATAATTCCTGTCGGATTAGGTTTTCGCGTTGCATTGGATCGTATGTGGAGAATAGGGATGGAATTTACTTATTTTAAGACGTTTACTGATTATATGGATGATGTCTCAACTACAGGATTCGATACGGATTTATTATTGGAAAAATATGGTCCTGAATCAGCTTTTCTTAGTAATCCTGCAGATTCTGAGCAACACAAAGCTTGGTTTGCAAACGGTCAGCAAAGAGGTGATGCAAAACATAAGGATGCTTATTTGTTCGCAAATGTGATCATTGTTCGAAATATCACTTATAAAGTAAGTAGTCCTAGAAGGCCTCAACTTAAATGGAAAGGGATGCGTGCTAAATTTTAGTACTCTTCTATTTATTTGTTTTATTCTTTTTTTATGTACAAAATTATTCGCTCATTTTTGTTTTATGTGCAGCCTGAAAAAGCACATCATATTACAGCGTCTTTGTTGAAAATCATTTTTAATATTCCAGGTGTAAGGATCTTGTGGAGAAGTTTTTTTTCTGTAACTGATAAAAGATTAGAAAAGAAAGTTTTTGGTATTACTTTCCCAAATCCAGTAGGATTAGCGGCTGGATTTGATAAGGATGCTAAAATGTTTGAAGATTTAGCTGAGTGTGGTTTTGGTTTTATAGAAATTGGAACACTTACGCCTAAAGCACAGCCTGGTAATCCGAAGCCAAGGTTGTTTAGATTGAAGCAAGATGAAGCGATTATAAACCGTATGGGGTTTAATAATGAAGGTGTCGAAATTGCTGTTGAAAGATTAAAAAATCGTTCATCGAATGTAATTATTGGTGGGAATATTGGGAAGAATAAGGTTACTGAAAATGACAATGCTATTGAAGATTATAAAATTTGTTTTCATGCACTTTTTAATTATGTAGATTATTTTGTTGTTAATGTTTCATCTCCGAATACACCTGGATTGAGAGATTTACAAGAAAAAGAGCCACTATTGAAGATATTAAGTTTGTTGATGGTAGAAAATAAAAGTTATTCTACTCCAAAGCCAATATTATTGAAGATAGCTCCAGATTTAACAGATGGACAATTAGATGATATTATTGAAATTGTTAAAGAATCTAAAATCGCAGGTGTAATAGCTACAAATACCACTATTGCCAGAGATGGGTTGAAGGAATCTAAAGAGAGTGTTGACTCAATCGGAGCAGGAGGTTTATCAGGAAAACCAGTTAGAAACAGATCAACTGAAGTAATTAGATATTTATCAATTAATTCGAACAAATCATTTCCGATTATTGGTGTTGGTGGTATTCATTCAGCAGAAGATGCGATAGAAAAATTAAATGCTGGTGCTGATTTAGTTCAGTTATATACTGGGTTTATATACGAAGGTCCTAGTTTAATCAAACGAATTAACAAGGCAATCTTGAAAAGTAAAAACATATAATTAACTATGCTTTTATTTTTAGGTTGAAATACTTTGTATTTTTACCTCATGGAATCGGTTACTATAGTTGAATGTCCCAGAGATGCTATGCAAGGCATACATGACTTTATTGAAACGGACACAAAAATTCAATACCTAAATAAATTATTAGCATGTAATTTTGATGTTTTAGATTTTGGAAGTTTTGTTTCTCCAAAAGCTATTCCACAAATGCGCGATACAGCTGAGGTACTCAAAGGGTTAGATTTATCAGATAATTCTACTGATTTATTGGCTATTATTGCTAATAATAAAGGTGGTGATCATGCTGTTAGTTTTGATGAAATTTCATGCTTAGGTTTTCCGTTATCTATCTCTAATACTTTTCAAGAGCGTAATACTAATGCAACCATTGAAGAAGCTTGGAAACAGCTCGAATATATAGCTAATATTTGTGTCGTCAATAAAAAGAAATTAGTTGTATATCTCTCGATGGGATTTGGTAATCCATACGGTGATAGTTGGTCAACTGATCTCTTAAGTCAATTTTCAAATCGCTTAATTAATGATTTTCATATTGATACAATTGCATTGTCTGATACAATTGGATGTGCTACTGAAACTATTGTATCATCTGTATTTTCCTCTTTAAGCGAAATAAGTAATAAAGTTGAATTAAGTGCACATTTACATGTAAATCCTTTGAATGCAAAGTCAATTCTTTCTGCTGCTTATATGGCCGGCTGTAGAAGATTTGATGGGGCAATAAAAGGTTTTGGTGGGTGTCCGATGGCTAAAGATGATTTGACTGGTAATATGCCAACAGAGCAAATGTTAGATTGGTTTGCTGATAATAATATTAAGAATAGGATTAATCCAATTGCTTTTAATGAAGCATATAATTTTAGTAGTAAAGTTTTTAATTAGTATGAAAAATATAATTTTATTATTCGTTTTAACGGTTTCTTTTGTCACTTTTGGAAATGAAGTTATTAAGAAAAATTTATCCGATTATTCTGAATTGGTTGTTCAAGGTAGAATTGCAGTTGTTCTTGAAGAGGGTAATCAATATACTGCTGAAATCAAAACGAAATCTGCGGATATTGATTTAGATAAATTAAGTTTTATAAGTCGTGGTAAGCAAATGATTATAAAATATGGTGGTTTAAATGTAAAAGAAGTAGATATCACCATTGTATTGCAAGTGCCTTCTCTAGATTTAATTGAATCAAGACAGGGAGCTAGAATTAGTATGGCATCGACAATGAGAATAAGATCACCTAAAATGAGTTTGTCAGTTTTTGCGGGTGGGGTTATTTCAGGTAAAATTGATGTAGAATCTGCTGATGTAAAAGTTGATCAAGGTGGAGACATTATATTGGTAGGTACAGCTAAACAATTAATCTGTAGCGTAACAACGGGCGGGACTATTGATGGAGTGAATTTTATAGCAAGTAATACGGTAGCAAAAGTTCGTCTTGGAGGAAGTATCTCTGTTTTTGTCAAAGAGACATTAAATGCAACTGTTTTTAGTGGTGGCGTCATTAGATATAAAGGGTCAGGAACAGTGACAGAGAAGATAACGCTAGGAGGTACAATTGAAAAGATAAATTGATATGAAAAAGAGTGTTTTGTTTTTTGTTGTATTTATTTTGTTGTATGCATGTAAGTCTGAAATTAAAAATCATGAGGGGGGTAAGAATGTGATAAAAAATGTTCCAATTCAAGAGAATATAGAGACCTTATTTGATGATGTCAAGTTTAATACAGATGAAGAAAAAAAAATATTGGAAGAGTTAGAGATTTGTAATCCAAATCAAAAGGATTTAACAGATCATAATGATCCAGCTTGTCATCCTAAGTTTTTTAAATTTTTTCCATTTATTGAAGGAAAGAAATTAAATGATGCATTTTTATTACAAATAAAATCCCGTGTTCAAGGATTTCCTTTAAGACGATTATTGGTTTTTGAAAGAGAAGGTGGTTTACTAGTTAAAGTGAATGGTTTTGTTGCCAACTTAATTGGAAAACGTAAATCAGAATCAAATCATGATGATTTAATATTAAGATTTAGTGATAATGTAGGTGGTGGTGAAATTGCATTTTATAATTGTTTATATGTTTGGGAAGATAAACATTATGTTTTTAAAAAAGTAGAACAAATAAATGACTCTAATTTAAAGGTTGAGTTCCAAGATTCAATGAATAATGTTATTTATCAAACTCTTTCAAGAAATCGAATGGAATTTTAAAATGAAATGTTTTCTACTTTTATTATCTTTTTTTTTGTTTGTTGAATGTACATATGATGTAGATTTAAAACCTGTTGATCAAACAAGATTGTTAAATGATGGAAATTCTAAATTTTGGATTGTTGATTGCTTATATAAAGGAAACATAAATCATGCGGATCCGAATTTAAAAAATAAAGATTTAATCGTTTTTTTTGTTTCTGGCAAATGTATAATACAGAAGGTTAAAAAATTTGCTCAAAATGGAGGTGACATATATAAGTATGTTGTATCTGTAGATGAATTCGGAGTTAGAAGAATTGTTTTAACAAGAAAAAATAAAAAATGGGAATTTCGATTGAATATTATTAATTCTGAAAAGATCCTATTAACACCTTTAAGTAAGAAAAACTTTGAGTATGATATGGTATTGATTCCTTTTCCTGAGAATTAATATTTACTTAATTAATGTAATTAAAATATCTTTGTAGGTATCATAAAATCGATCAAATCGTACAAGCTTATCTTCATAAAATTCAAAAATAGCTTGACGGTCATTTTCTCTCAGGTAATTTAACCCTTCTTTTCCCCAATAAATACGACAAAAATCTGGTAAAAACTCGTTGAAGTGATGTTCATTCCATATTCCTTCTTCTTCCATTTCATTAATAAGAACCTGTTTTAATTCGCCCATTTGTTCCCAAACAATCGATCTAATATCTTTATCTTTGTGTTGAATATCGAAACATACTCGAATAGAGTTTTTGTTAGTCTCTAAACGAAAATAGAGATCAGGTAAGTCGGTTTTGTATTGTAACCAATTCATCCTTTTTCCAGAATTACCTCTATGTTTTGACATGTATGTCTTAAACTCATTCCAAAAGGTAATTTTATAATTTTTAAGTTCTTCTTTTGAAAGCATGTAGAGAAATTATGGGTAATTTATTGGTAAAAGTATAAGTTTTCTACATATAAATTATTAATATGAAAAATTATATCTATTTTTGCAATCGATTATAAATAGAGGTTTCGTACCTCAATTACTATTAACCGGGGTTTCGCACCTCAACAAATAAAACAAAAAAAATGGCAACAAGAATTCGTTTGCAAAGACACGGGAAAAAATCAAAGGCATTTTTTCATTTAGTAGTAGCTGACTCACGTGCAAAAAGAGATGGTAAATTCATCGAAAAATTAGGTGTTTATAATCCTAATACAAATCCAGCAACTATCGATATCAATTTTGATAGCGCTTTAAACTGGTTACGTACAGGTGCTGAAACAACTGAAACAGCTCGTGCTATTTTGTCTTACAAAGGTGTTTTGTACAAAAATCATTTATTAAATGGTGTTAAAAAAGGTGCATTAACTGAAGCTGATGTTGAAACTAAATTTGCTGCTTGGTTAGCAGAGAAAGACAACAAAATTAACGCTAAGAAAGATAATTTAACAAAATCTGCGGCTCAATTGAAAGCTGACGCGTTAAAAGCTGAGGAGGCTGCTAAAGAAGCAAAAGCAAAAGCTATTGAAGCAAAGAATACTCCAGCTGTTGAAGAAGTAGCAGAAGAAATTACTGCTACAGAAGAAAACAACGAAGAGGCTTCTACAGAAGAAACTTCAGCTGAATAATATTATCTTAAATGCAAAAAGCAGATTGCTATCATTTAGGTTACATTGCGAAACTTCACGGATTTAAAGGTGAAGTTTCGTTTTTTTTAGACGTAACGGATCCTTTTGAATATGAAAGGTTAAAACAAGTTTATGTTGACGTTAATGGATTTCTAACTCCATTTTTTATACAATCAATTAATTTACGTCCAAAAGGTTTTGCTACAGTAAAATTTGAAGGAGTTGAATCTGAAAATGATGCGCAAGCGTTAGTTCGTAAAAATTTATATTTACCATTAGTAGATTTACCTCAATTGTCCGATAAAAACTTCTATGATCATGAGGTGGTAGGGTTTGAGTTAGTTGATGCTTCTCATGGTTTGGTAGGTGTTATTCAACAAATAATTGATTTGCCAGTAAATCCTTTAATTCAAGTTGATGCAAAAGGAAAAGAAGTATTAATTCCATTTGTTAAAGGATTGATTCAACGTGTAGATCGTGAAAATAAAACGCTTCACGTACAAGCTCCAGAAGGTTTGATAGGTATTTATTTGGATTAATGTCCATATTTCAATTTAAATACTTTTCCATTAAGCAAGATAAGGCCGCGATGAAAGTCGGTACTGATGCTATGTTATTAGGTAGTTTCGTTGATGTAAGTAATAAGAAACGAGCTCTTGATGTTGGCTCTGGTACAGGTGTCTTGGCTTGTATGTTAGCACAACAAAAATCAGATCTATTTATCGATGCTGTTGAAATTGAAGGTAATGCATTTAGTGAATTAGTTATCAATGTTCAAAACACATCCTTTTCGAATCAAATCAATCCGATATATGGAGATATTTTGACTCTTCATTTTGATTCGAAATATGATTTAATTGTTTCAAATCCACCATATTTTGAAGACACTTATCTGTCACAACATAACGAGCGTAATTTAGCTAGACATATTCTAGATTTAACGCCTAATAAATTGATAGGTTTGTGTTTTAAGTTGCTTTCTGATAATGGAGATTTTTGGGTCATTATTCCAGCTAAAAATATTGACGTTTGGCTTAAAACAGCCGAAAAAATAGGTTTTTATTTAGTGTCTGAAATTAAAATAATGGGTGTTCCTGGAAGACATGTACGTTCTATTATTAGCTTTTCTAAGCAAATTCGTCAAATAAATCATCAAGTTTTTGTGATAAGAGACATAAACGGTAATTATACTAATGAGTATAAAAAACGAACGAAAGAATTTCATTTCAATACTCCTAATCGTTAGAAACTTTATCATCGATATTTATATTACATCTTATTTTGTATATTTGATTAAAATGTGAGGTAAGAATGAAAAATATAGGTTTTATATTTATTTTATATTTAATTATTACATCCTGTAAAAAGGATGTTGTTGAAATTAATACTCTTTCTTTATCCTCAATCTCGTCTACATCTGCAATGTGTGGTGGTAATATTTCTAGTGATGGAGGCTCTGTAATTACTTCTAGGGGTGTTTGTTGGGGAACTTCTTCAAATCCTGTTTTGGGTGTTGGTAATTTCACAAAAAATGGTACAGGAACAGGAGTTTATTCTAGTCTGATTGATAACTTGAAACACAAAACAACATACTATGTAAGGGCTTATGCTATAAACGCAAAAGGAACCACATATGGAAACGAATATTCATTTACTACACCACCATTAATCTCTTCAACAACACCTATTGTATATACATACAATTATATCAATGTAGATACGAATAGCCGTACACTTTTGTTAAAAGGTGAGGTAATGCATGAAGGGGGAGCTTTAACATCAGAACGCGGTTTTGTTTGGAGTTACAAGATGGGGCCATCTATAACCGATAATGTTTTGCCTGTATCGAAAGGGTTAGGTGTTTTTTCAACCGTTTTTTCCTTTGAAATGAGTACTACTTATTACGTTAAAGCATATGCTACAAATTCCTTTGGTACTACATATGGACAGGAGTTTATGGTGAGAGTCAACAAAACTTTACCTAAAACCAATACGATTGAAGTTACAGAAATTGATTCAACAACAGCTTTATGTTCAGGAAGTGTTACGTATGGTGGTGGAACAACTATACTTTCTAAAGGTATTTGTTGGGCAGCCCATTCCGTTCCAACTATAAATGATTTTAAATCAGATGAGGGGCCAGGTTTAGGTAGTTTTACATCTATGCTGACTGGTTTATTGCCTTCAACTATTTATTATTGTAGATCTTATGCGGTTAATAGTGAAGGGGTTACTTATGGGAAAGAAATTTCATTTAAAACAATTGTTAGTAAATTATATATTGGCTTAGAATACAAAGGAGGTATAATCTTCTATATCAATCCGATGAAGGATGGTGGTTTTTTAGTTTCTAAAGATGATTTAAGCGGATCATATCCATGGGGTTGTTCTGGTTTATCTATTAAAGGGGCTGGCTCAAGAACAGTAGGTAGTGGAGATGTCAATACGAATGAAATTTTAGCATCTTGTAATACAGGTGCAGCAAAATTGTGTGCAGATTATAAAGTAGGTAAATACGATGATTGGTATTTACCATCATATGATGAATTAGCACTTATTTATAAAAACTTAAAAGAAACGGGACTTGAAAAATTTTCCATAGGTTATTATTGGTCTTCGACTCAGATTAACACTGTATCTGCCTACAGATATGGTTTTTTAGGAGGGAATGAAGGTGATGCAGAGAAAAGTACTAATCAGTTTGTCAGGGCAGTTAGAAAGTATTAATAACAAAAAAGAGGTTCAATTGAACCTCTTTTTGTATATCTGAATGTCTAATTTCTTATTTGTTTCCAAATTCATTAACAATCAATTGTGCTAATTCTAAACCAATTCTATCCTGAGCTTCTAAAGTTGCAGCTCCAATATGTGGAGTAGTTGCAATTTTAGCATTGTTTAGTAATGATTTATTAGGTGTTGGTTCATTTTCGAATACATCTAAGGCTGCGTAAGCAACTTTTCCTGTTTCTAGTGCAGTAATTAAAGCTTCTTCATTAATCACACCACCACGAGCAGCATTAACAATACGAACACCTTTTTTCATTAGTTCGAATTCTTTTTCGTTAATAACAGCTTCACCATTTGCTTGTTTTGGAACATGAATGGATATGTAATCACATGCTGGAAGGAAAGTAGACCAATCATTTTCAACTTGAATTTTTACTTTCGGTGTTCCAAATCCTTTGATTTCAGGTAATTCGATTTCTACTTCTTTTTGTTCTATTTCTAATGCTTTCACTTCCATTCCTATAGCTAATGCATAAGAAGCTAAAGATTGACCGATACGACCGAAACCAATAATACCTAACGTTTTCCCTCGTAATTCAACCCCCTTAGCATAATTCTTTTTAAGCGTGTTGAAATCACCTGTTTCCATATTTTTGAATGAATCATTCAAGAAACGAGAGATTGAGAATAACTGTCCCATTACTAATTCTGCTACAGATTGAGAAGAGGATGCAGGAGTATTGATTACTTTTAATCCTTTTTCACGTGCGTAAGCTACGTCAATATTATCCATACCAACACCACCACGACCGATTAGTTTTAATCCAGGACAAGCATCAATTACTTCTTTGCGAACTGTTGTAGCACTTCTTACCAATACAATCTCGTAATTTTCTTCATTGATTTTAGTCGCTAAATCTTCTTGGTTTACTTTATCTGTTATAACTGTATAACCAGCATTTTGTAATGCTTTTTTTCCTTCATCGGAAATTCCATCATTTGCTAATACTTTCATTTTCTTATGCGTTTTTTGTTGCGAAATCTTTCATTACATCAACCAATACTTGTACACTAGAAAGTGGTAAAGCATTATATAAAGATGCACGGTAACCACCAACTGATCTATGACCAGGTAAGCCAACAATTCCTGCCGCTTTCCATGTTTTGTCAAATTCTTCTGTTAATGTTTCATTGTGTAGTTTGAAAGTAACATTCATTTTTGAACGATCTTCTTGAGCTACAGTTCCGAAAAATAATGGGTTTGTATCTATTTCATTGTATAATAGTGCAGCCTTAGCATTGTTTTCAGCTTCTTTTGCTTTAACTCCTCCGTTTGCTATTAATTCACGTAAATTTAACATTGCAACATATACAGAAAAAACAGGGGGTGTATTCAACATAGATTCTTTATCAACATGTTGTTTTAAATCCAAATAGGTAGGTAAGAAAGGTGATGTTGATTTTCCTAAAACTTCATCCTTAACAATATACAATGTTGCTCCAGCTGGACCTAAGTTCTTCTGAGCACCAGCGTAAATTAAATCAAAATCTGCAACATTAATTTCTTTTGAGAAAATATCCGAAGACATATCGCAAACTATTGGAAGTGCAGTTTTTGGTGTTTCGTGAAATTGCGTTCCGTAAATTGTGTTGTTTGAAGTGTAGTGGAAATAATCTAAATCTGCTGGAATGTCAAAATTCTTAGGAATGTATGTAAATCCTTTATCTTCAGATGATGCTAATACATTTACATCTACACCAACTTTTTTGGCTTCTTTAATTGCTCCACTTGCCCAAGTACCTGTATTTAAATAACCTGCTTTTTTGTTAGCACGCATCATTGTTAGCGCAGCAATAGAAAAACCTAATGTTGCTCCACCTTGAAGGTAAGCAACAGAATATCCAGCAGGAACGTTCAAAGCTTTTTTTACTAAATCAAGAGCTTCATCCATTACAGCTACAAAGTCTTTGTGACGATGTGAAACTTCTAAGATAGAAAGTCCGTTAAAATCTAACACTGCATCAGCAGCTTGTTTAAAAACTTCTTGTGGCAAAATACAAGGGCCAGCTCCAAAATTATGTTTCATATTGTATGTTTTTGATGTCTATTTAAGCATTACAAAAATGTAATAATTATCTTGTATG
>CANGHE010000056.1 GCA_947453545.1 Flavobacteriia bacterium | reverse complement strand
GGATTCGAACCTCCGATCTCGCGCCCCCCAGACGCGCACTTTAGCCGGACTAAGCTACGTCCCGAAATTCTGAGGTTGCCCAAATATAAATAAAAAGTATCAATTTATGAAACTTCCATTACAAATATGTCGTAGAAGACCTTCTCGTTTGGTTTAACTAAGTCTAATAAACCATTAGCGCCATAAGCCTCTGAAGCAGGAACAAGCACCCATATTTTATCTGATCTTTTAGCATTAATTAACGCTTTTTTCAATCCTGAAATCACACCATTATCTGAAAATCTCATACGAAATGGTATATTTCGTTTATAACTGAAATCGTATTTTGGATTAGATTCAGAACCAACCATATAATGAAAATCAACTACACTTTTCTCAGTTGCTTTATTCTCTTCTAACTTGTTCTCTTCTAATAACCATACCTTTGTTCCATCAATGATATTAGTTGGATTGACTTTTTCAATCGCTTTTAAACGTATAATATTATTTGCATTTGGAGGTATCAATCCCTTAACACCTTTTCTTCCCCTCGCTAATTTTGAAGGTAAAAATATTTCTACAAAATCACCTATACGCAGATGTTCCATTGCAATATCCCAACCTTTGGTTTGCATACCATAACCAACTAAAAATGGCAACTCAGATTTCATAAGCAACTCATTACCATCAACTAAAGTTCCATCTTCTAAAAAAACTTGATAATTAATATTTACCACTTCTTCTTTCCTAATAAGTTCCCCTTTACCATGTTTAAACCACTTTATCGTCAGTCCATTCTTAAATTTCTTTTCATCTTTAATTTTAGAAGGTAGCAAACTTTTGTTTTCGGAAGAAGTTTGCTTCAACCCTGATTTTATATCCATTGAAGTCTTAATTCCTTCTTCATCTTTTTCTACACCTTGTGTTCCACAAGCGCTTATAAACAGAAAAAATAGAATACTAATAAACGTAAATTTCATTTTATTTATCTTAAATTAACTAATTCTAAATCAACAACCAATGTTGTTAAGGGTGGTATTTTATTGTTATCTCCCGAAATACCATGAGCTAAATGAGAAGGTATAATAAAAATAGCTTTTTCTCCTAACTTCATTTTTTTAATCCCCTCTTGAATACCTGACTCAATCTCACTGTGATCCACTTTAAAATATACTACATCTTCTTTGGGTGTAGCATAGCATGTATCACCATTTAAAAAAGAAATAGTATACTGTACACCTGCCTCCATTTCTGCTCTAACTGAATCCAATTGTGTTGTTTTATAGATATGGTAATATAGACCTGATCCTGTTTGAATCATTTTATAATTCTTTCTATTTTCAAGATACATCGCAATATCTAATTTTTCTTTTTGCGCAATTCGTTTACTCATTTCGACAGATTTATTCTTATCCCAATCTATCTCTACTTCCTCTTTTTTGCGCGCACAAGAAATCAACAATAGAATAGTAAAAATCAATAAGCCTATTTTTTCAAGCATTTTTTTGTAACTAAAGCATTTAATTTATAAAATAATCAGGTGCTACCTTTAAAAATAACTGAATAGCATCTTCAATTTTGCCATCGAATCGACCTCCAGATGCATTTGCATGTCCTCCTCCTTGGAAATATTTCCCTGCCATTTCGTTGACTGGATTTTCTTTCCCTTTAGATCGAAATGAAATTTTAACAAAACCACCTTCAGCTTCAACAAATAAAACTGCTACACGCATGCCAAAAATTGACAAAGCAGTATTTACCAACCCTTCGGTATCACCTTTTTGGTGATTAAAACTATGTAATTCATCTAAGGTCAGCCAAATATATGCAATTCGCATTTTTTCATCAACTACTAATTTATCAGAACAAGCATATCCCTTTAATCGTAAGCGATCCAATGTATTGGTATCATTGATATTTTCATGAATGATTGCATGATTAAAGCCTAATGGCAAAATACGGGAAATTATTTCATGTGAACGTGGTTGAACCGATGGAAAACGAAACGATCCAGAATCGGTCATTATACCAAGATAAATTGCTGTTCCAATTTCGGGTGATAAATGTTCTATCCAATTTGCTCCTTCAATCACATCATAAACTAATTGACAGGTTGAGCAAGATGTTGTATCAGAAAGCATTACATTAACATAATTTTCAGGATTCAAATGATGATCAATCATTACTTTTTTTCCTGTCGCAGAACGCAATACTTCTCCCATCGATTCTCCTAAACGCGAAGGCTCATTGTAGTCCAACGAAAAAATTAAATCTGCGTCATTTAAATGTTGACGAACTTCATTTTCTTTCGTTTCAAAATCAACAATATCATTTACATTAGGTACCCAAGCTAAATAATTAGGAAATGGATCTGGATGACAGATAACAACCTCTTTACCTAATGCTTTTAACGTTAAGTAAAGCGCGACTGAACTACCTATAGAGTCTCCATCTGGTGATTTATGCGAAGTGATTACAATTTTTGAAGCGGATTCTACTAGTTGTTTGATTTGATTTATTTGAACCATATAAGGCATATAAGTAAATGATGAGTTATGAGTTATGAGTGATGTGTTAATTGTAAAATTGATTTCATTTCTTGATTGATTCGGTTTGCGAGATTAGTAGAAACAGGAACTAAAGGTAAACGAAGATTTTGTGACATTATTTCACGGTTTTCTAATGCTACTTTCACACCACCTGGATTTCCTTCTTCGAAGAACATTTTGGTGATATTCAGTAATTCATTATGGATAGGTCGAGCTAACTCAAAATCACCGTGGAGTGAAGTATTCACCATTGTAGAAAATTTCTCTGGTAATGCATTTGCGACTACAGATATTACTCCATCAGCTCCACACGCGATTAACGGCATTGTGATTGCATCATCTCCAGACAAAACTAGAAAGCCTTCTGGTTTACGGTTAATAATATCCATGATTTGTTCGAAATTACCCGATGCTTCTTTTACAGCAACAATATTTGGCAATTCAGCTAAACGCAAGGTTGTATCAGGCAACATGTTTGAACCGGTTCTTCCAGGAACATTATATAGTATAATTGGTAATTTACTTGCTTCCGCTAAAAACTTAAAATGCTGGTAAATACCTTCTTGTGTTGGCTTATTGTAATAAGGTGAAACAGAAAGAATTCCATCCACACCAGCAGGAACGTTAGCGATTGCTTTGGCAACTTCTAAAGTGTTATTTCCTCCTACACCATAAACAATAGGTAAACGGCCTGCATTTTCTGATATAACCGTTTTTAGTATTTCTTCTTTCTCTTCTTTACTTAAGGTAGGTGACTCTGCAGTTGTTCCCATTACCACTAAGAAATTAGTACCTCCTTGAATTTGTAATTGAACTAATTTGCGTAATGCATCAAAATCTACTGATTTATCTGATTTGAATGGTGTTACTAAAGCTACACCGGAACCTTTGAAGTTACTCATATCGATTGAATATTATTTTGTCAATATATGTTCAAAGTTAGGGAAAATTAGTGAAAAGATGTGGATCAAATAAAACCATATAAGGCATATAAGATCTTTTTTAATATTTTTTGAAAAATGAAAACGGAACCTGACGTTCGAGTTCTAAAATATTTTAAACTTTAAATTGATTTTAAATCTTTCAATTTCCATCCTTTAGAATTAATAAAAAATGAGAATCTAAATGAAATTTTATTCCTTCCTAACCCAAATAAATCATTGTTATTCATAAATAAATTATAACCATAATTAATTTGATAGACACCAAAGAATAAAGACCCTATTTCAGGAACAAATGTTGGATTAATATGTATTCCATCGTTATAACCTACAAAATTTAAATTTGCATTAACAGATAATAAATGGTAACCAAATCCTATTTTAGGTGAAAGCGAAATTTTATCACTTTGAAAATTAATCTCGATTCCTAAAATTGAATATGGATATAAAAAATAACGCATCATCCATTGACCATCTCCAATATTTGAATCGCTTTCATTTGAAGTGCGTCTTAAACCTACATCAAGTGTATTCACATTTTGATAGGAATATCCTACATTCCACATCCATTCTTTTTTGATAAAAGATGATTTAGACTGACCAAAAGAAGTCAGATTAAAAAAAAAACAGAAATAACAGTAAAAATCTCAAATTGAGTATGATGTTAAAATTTAAAATAACTAATCATCAATTATTAAGGAATTCAACAAACTCTTGTTCACTTAGAATAGTCACTCCTAACTTTGTAGCTTTCTCTAATTTTGCTGGTCCCATATTTTCTCCTGCCACTACATAGGTAGTTTTAGCAGATATAGAACTAACATTTTTCCCTCCGTTGTCTTCGATGACTTTTTTTAATTCATCCCTAGAGAAAGCTGAAAACACACCGGAAACCACAAAGTTCATTCCTTCAAATTTGTTAGATAGAAACTCTTTTTTAACTCCTTGTAATTGAACCCCAGCTAATCTTAATTTTTCGATTAATTGTTTGTGCTCTTCCTCTGAAAAATAACTTTGTACAGAAATTGCTATTCGTTCTCCAATTTCATCTACTGCAATAAGTTCGTCAAAAGAAGCTTGTGCTAATAAATCAATATTTTCAAATTTGGCGGCTAATTTTTTTGCGACAGTTTCTCCGACAAAACGAATACCTAAAGCAAACAAAACACGTTCATAAGGTATTTGCTTGGATGCTTCCACGCTTTGCAATAAATTATTCGCAGACTTATCTGCCATACGATCTAAATTGACCACTTGATCAAATGTCAGTGTATATAAATCCGCTACATTCTTCACTAAACCGGCCTGAAACAGTTGAACAATCGTTTCAACTCCAAGTCCATCAATATTCATCCCTTTTCGAGCGATAAAGTGCTCCATTCTACCTATTACTTGCGGTGGACAAGCTTTTTCGTTTGGACAAAAGTGATTGGATTCTCCTTCTCTGCGCACAAGTTCTGAATGACATTCAGGACAGTGCGTAATAAAATCAACTTTGTGTGCATTCGCAGCACGTTTTTCTAAATTTACTCCAACGATTTTAGGAATGATTTCTCCCCCTTTCTCTACATATACTGAATCCCCAAGGTATAAATCGTTTTTTTCTATCTGATCTGCATTGTGCAAGGATGCACGTCGAACAACAGTCCCACCTAATTGCACCGCTTTTAAATTGGCAACAGGAGTAATTGAACCGGTTCTACCAACTTGAAAAACTACGGATTCCAATATTGTCTCAACTCTTTCCGTTTTAAATTTATACGCGATTGCCCAACGCGGAGATTTGGCTGTAAAACCTAATTCTTGTTGCGCATCATAATTATTTACTTTAATAACAACACCATCAATTTCAAATGGAAGATAATCTCTTTTTGTGTCCCAATAATTAATAAACTCCATGATTCCATCGATTGAATCGGTTTTATGAATATAATTTTCAGCAACAAAAGGAATTTTAAATCCCCACTCTTTAGCTTTAAGAACACTTTCAAAATGACTATCGATAGGTAAATCTTCGCCGTACAATCCATACAAGAAACAATCTAAGCCTCTTGATGCAACAATTTTTGAATCTTGTAGCTTTAAAGTACCAGAGGCTAAATTTCGAGGATTCGCATATTCTGGTTCATCATTTTCTCTTCGTTCTTCATTCATTTTATGAAAAGAAGCAATTGGATAAAAAATCTCTCCACGTATCTCGAAATCCGAGGGGTAATCACCCTTTAATTGTAAAGGAATTGTTTTTATTGTTTTAACATTCGAAGTCACATCTTCACCAGAAGTTCCATCTCCCCTTGTAACTGCACGTACTAATTTCCCATTTTCATAGGCAATTCCAATCGCAACACCATCGTATTTCAATTCGCACACGTATTCAATTTTCGTTTCGATGCTTTTTTTGATACGATTTTCCCATTCAATAATCTCATCTCTTGAGTATGTGTTGCCAAGTGAAAGCATAGGAAAACGATGTTTTATGGATGCAAATTTCTTGGTAATATCTCCACCTACTCGTTTTGTTGGACTTGTTTCGGATGTAAAATCTGGAAATTGTTTTTCAAGTTCAATCAATTGATTTAACAACATATCGAAATCATAATCTGAAATTTCAGGATTACTTTCGACATAATATAAATGATTGTGGTGATTTAACGCATTTGTTAAACGTTCGATTTCTTTTTGCGCTTCTAAGGGTGTCATACTTTACTTTTTCTTCGCTTTAAGCATTCTATTTTTTCCTTGTAAATCAATTTTAATTTCTACCTCATCAAATCCGATTGACTCAACCATTTTTTTTGTTTCCATGGCATAATTCTCATGTAATTCAAAAAACAATAAGCCATTAGATTTTAATAAAATTTGAGCTTTATCAGCAATTGCCTTATAAAAAACTAAAGGAGCTTCATCCGAAACAAACAAAGCGAGATGCGGTTCAAAATCCAACACATTCTTATCCATATCATCTTTATCTTTCAATGGAATGTATGGAGGATTTGATACGATAATATCAAACGAATTCGTTTCAAAAATATCAGAATCACTTACTAATACATTGTCTTGCATAAAGCTTACATCTAAACCTAAAAGCATTGCATTTTTCTTAGCCAATGCTATTGCATCCAAGCTAATGTCTGTAGCAGAGATAGTGCATGATTTTAAAGTGCTTTTAAGTGCTAACGCTATACAGCCAGATCCAGTACAAACATCCAAAATATTGAATTTTTGAATCTTATCGACAGAATGAATAATCCAATCTACCAATTCTTCTGTTTCAGGTCGTGGTATTAATGCACGTTGATCACATCGTATTAAAAGTTCGTAAAAAAAAGTCTCTCCTAAAATATATTGAAAAGGTTCACTGTTTTGAAGCCTTTTGACAACTGAACGAAAAAAAAGTAAATCAGATTCTGAAAATCTAATCTCCTTTTGCAACATCAATTCAGAATCTGAAATTTTCAATCTCTTTTTAATCGATTCTTTAACGAAAAATGCTATTTCCCTGTCAGAAAACTGCTTAGTTAACCTATCGATAAAATACGATTTTACTGATTCATATGTATTTGAGACAACAAACATTGATTACAATTTTAATGCTGTTTAAAATAATATGTAAAACCGAAACCAATAGTTAAGAACTGTGTAAGTTTATTGTAATCACTCGAACTAAAACTTGCAGTATTAAATCCTAATTGAGTTGGATTAAAAGTGTAATTTTGAATTGTATATCCAACAATCCATCTATAAGATGTAAATTCATCAGCAGACAATACTATCCCAAGTGTTGGTTCAATATAGAATACATTTTGATTAACAACACCATTTCCTGAAGCTCTATTATTAACTGATGAGAAATTCAACTGAGAAACACCAACCTTTACCCCTATGTCTGTCCCTAATCTCTCTGTATGGAATTTTTCATGTCCAATCTTTACAAAACCTCCTACAGCATGTATACCACCAATATTTTTTGTGTCTGGTGCAAGTACATGATTTATCCAAAAAAAACTATAATTTCCACCTATACCTAATGATAGATTATTCTTGAAATTATAATGATAATATGGTGAGACATTCACAATTCCTTGCATCAATCCCTTATAACCTTTACTACTTATTGCAACTGGCATACCTAATTCAACTGTCATTGAATGTTTAGGTTTAATTCGTGTATAAACCTCATCGTCTTCATCTTCATCTTGAGCAGCAACGATCGAGCTACTAAAAACTAACGAAAAAAGGAATAAACTTCTAAAAATATATTTTGACAATTTCATTTATTATATTTTAAAATTAGAAAAGCCAAGTTAATAAAAAAAATGAAGTATTAATACAACCAATCATTTTTGATATTGTTAATCAATCAATTAAAAAACAAGAATTTGTCTTAACAAAATTAAAGCTTAACTCTCTCATTATTAACAAGATTAAACAAAGTGTGAAATTATCTAAAACAACCTTTTGTTATTAATCAACCAATTGCATCTTTTTCAATAAAAATGATGCATTCATATTTTTACACACACCTTCTTTTAAGGTATAATCAAAACTTAATTCCTCTGCTTCAATATTAGAGTCGAAACATGCATTAAAAAAAGAAGTTTCTTTGTCTAATTCACATAAAGACAAATCGTGTGTCGCTATTATTCCGAGCCCACCTAACTTTTGTAACTTCTTCATAAATTTAAAAGACCCCTCTTGCTTATCTTTACTGTTGGTTCCTTTCAATATTTCGTCAAGTAGTACAAATACTTTTTCGTTCGTTTCGATAGCCTCAACAATAATTCGTAAACGTGACAATTCAGCAAAAAAGTATGAACTAGACGAATTAATATCATCTGCTGTTCGCATAGACGTATATAATTTCATTTTCGGAAGCTTGATTTCTTTTGCAAAAACAGGAAACCCAGCATTTGCAAATACAATGGCTAATCCAACAGAACGTAAAAAAGTACTTTTTCCCGCCATATTTGGCCCCGTAAGAATCATAAAATGTTGATCATCATCTAATTCAAACCTATTTTCTTTACCTCCTTTAATTGCTAACAAAGGATGTAAGACATCTTCCATATGAACAAGAGTTTCTGTCGTAAATTGAGCAAAAGTTGTTTCAGGAAATGTTGCACGAATTGTAGCCCCCGATAAATACACTTCAATCATTGATAACTCTTCTTCAATCTTACCTAAAAATAACTCATTTACTTCTCCCCATTTTTTAATATTCATACGCAACCTAATATCCCATGCAAAAAAGATATTTAGTATTAGTCCCACTAATACATTGAGACGCATATTGACTTGTCTTATTCGTTTTTTTAATAGTAATAATTCCTTTTCAGAATTACCTTCTGGATTAACTTTTTTTATTAAAGTATCAAAAAAACCGTCATTTCCACGCAATTCATCTACAAGTTTTAATCTCTCAATTAACATATCTACCCGAATTTCAAATAAAGAAATCTTTTTAAAATAAACATTAGAGATTTTCATTTGACGGAAAACAGGAAACAAACCAACAACTAGTAACATTGCCAACATAGAAATCGACAAAAGATTTAAGATAAAAGCAACAAAAAGAAATATTGAAAAACAAGGCATCACCCATTGATACCAAGCCATCCAATTTGATATAGGCATCCGACTTAAATCGAATTGGTCCATTGAATAATTTGCACCTTCTTCACGATTTTGTAATTTACCTGTTACACGATATCGCTGTGTCCAATCAATATGTTTTGATAGAAAGGTAATCGCTCCATTCATAAATTGAGTATCGCTCGCCCCCCCTAACAAAACAGATGCTAATTGCCTTTCCCCTTGTGGACTCGCCGTTTTATTTAACATTGAAAAAACTCCATGAATGGCAAATAAATCCAAATCATTTGCAAATGAATGAGATACATCTAAATATTCCTTTCCATCTTTACATTGAGTAAAATCACCTTGCAACAGGTTTATTTCATATACATTGATATCTCGTTGTGTTTCTAATTTACTTAACATCAATTTTACATCTAAAAAATAATGCACTAAACGAACAAATAAAAACGTCCCTATTCCACCTATTAATAAGGAAAGCCAACTATTTATTTCCCAAATAAAATAAACACTACCAACTAACAAGAAAAAGAAGATCAAACGAATAAAAACCAAGGTATTCACCTTTTTCTTAAATGAATTAATTTCTAAACTAAGCCTGTTTATCTGTTTGTTATAATAATCTATCATAGGTACTTTATATCTAGGGTAAAGTTATAAAAGAGTATTGATTTTCGTAGGCCTAAATTAGCATGTTAATTTTTTTCATATTTGAATTACAATTCTTTCATAGATATATAACACTTCAATAAACATTATCACCTTAATCTGATTGTAGCTTTATGAGAATTAAGATACATTAAACTATAATGAATTCACTTAAACTAAAATTTTACATAACAATCTCATTATTAACAATTTCAAGTATATCAATTTTACTTGTAGCACATTATTACATTTCCAAAGCAAACCGTTTTGAAAAATTTGAAGATGCAATTAGTAATACTTATACTAGTTTATTATTAAAAAATAATTGGATTCAATATTTATCACAAGAAGAACTTAAACGAAAAAAAGATAAAATTCAAACCACAGAATACAATTTGCTATACAAACAGATTGATTCACTAAACAATCTAATTCGTAAAGAAATATCAAATACTTCCTATCAATCCACAATAGAAGAATTACATCTTACGAATGAACATTTAGAGATTGCAGAAATCTTTGAATATCAAGAAAAACTAACTAATAAATTAATATACTTAATTCGACAAAGAGGATCCGCAGATCATGGTATTATTGGAGAAATTAGAATTCAATCTCACAACCTCGAAGCAACATTACCTAATAAATTAGAACTAATTTTATCTATCCGACGAAATGAAAAAGACTACTTATTAAGGTCAGACATCAAATATGTGCAAAACGTATTCTCCATATCTAAATTACTTGAAAACGAAATAATTAACTCAGAAGATTACAAAAAAAGGTTCTATATCAGCTACTTAAAAAAATATCTACACTATTTTTCATCTCTCGTAGCTATTAACAATAAAATCGGTCTCAATAAAAATGAAGGTTTAAATTTAGAATTATCAAAAACTAATTCTAAGATTCAAACCATTATAGAAAAATTTAAAGTAAATCTAGAACATACAATACAAAATGAAACCGATAATTTAAAAATAATAGTCTATGCGTTTTCTATCACTTTAATTATTGTTAGTTTATTAATTAGCATTTACTTATCTAACAAAATTTCCAAACCCATTTTAAACTTAGCAAGACAAACAAAAAATTTCGTTCTTAGTAAATTCGAGGTAAAACACAAAGATTCTATTCAAACGAAGGACGATGAACTAAAGAATTTAATTGAAAATTATTATGTTCTTGAAAATGAAATTTATGAATTAGTGACTGAATTCAAAAAAAAAGTTGAGCAGAGAACCAATATAATTAATGAGCAAAATAAAGAATTGATTGCCATAAATTCAACCAAAGACAAATTCTTTTCAATTATCGCACATGACTTAAAAGGACCTTTTTCAACGATTTACGGATTCAGTTCCAAATTATTAGAGAATTTTGATAATTACGACAAAAAAAAACAAAAAAGATATATTCAAAATATTTCAGTAATATCTTATCAAACAAGTAAATTACTAGAAAACTTACTTGAATGGGCACGCTTACAACAAGGGCATCTGAAAATCAAAGCAAAAAAGGAAAGCTTAAATACCATTATTACCGAAGTACTCTCAATTAGTTCAGAAATAGCTCGTTATAAATTAATTAAAATAAATTATAAATCGATTGAAACTTTTGTAAAGTGTGATAAAGAATTAACAAAAACAATTGTAAGAAACATTATTTCAAATGCAATAAAATTTACCCCTCAAAAAGGAACTATTACAATTATATCAGAAATGATTAATCATGAAGTAATCGTAAAAATCAAAGATGATGGCATAGGTATTTCAGAGAATAATATCCAAAAGATTTTTAAAATTGAAGAAAACATTAGTACTAAAGGTACGGAAAATGAACAGGGAACTGGTTTAGGACTAATACTTTGTAAAGAATTAGTAGAAAAACAGGGAGGGAAAATATGGCTGACTAGTGAAATAAATAAGGGAACCTGTGTTTACTTCACTATTCCAACTTACTAAAATATTAATCTTTTATACATCTGATTGAAAGACCATCACGCTTATCACCATGGCCGATATATAAAGTCGCTTCATTAAACCCTACTTCTCTACCCCAAGCACTCAGCTCACCATTCTCTGTTGATGTCCACCAATAAGCATTTTTTCCAATACCATTAAACGATCCATTTATTCCATAGCATCCTTTTGGCAAAGCATGAAAATCACTTTCGTTAGTAGCTCCAACGTTAGGCTCTTCCCAATGCAATTTGGATTTTAATTTTCCACCTGCAACTTCATTTCCTCCAAGATTTTTCGATAAGGTATCCCATTCTTTGTTGGATGGCACATGCCAACCCAATGGACATACCCTTCGTACATCATTTACCGCCATCCAATTATATAATACCCCATGTTTTACATCGTGCTTATAATATGAATACGCTCCTGAGTTCCAAGTATTCCAAACAGTACTATCATCAATATGTGGTATAGGTTGACCGTTTCTGTATTTAGTTACTTTTAAGTTGTCAGCCATCCAAGTCTGATTACCTATCACTATAGTTTTATATTTATTACCATCTATATCCTGAACATACTTCGAGTCATTCTGACTGTAAGTGAAAGGAATCATGATTAATAAAAGAAAATTAATACAGAATAATTTCAGTTTCATATATGTTAAATATTTAATACTACAAAATTAATCAAATATTAACGAAATAAAAATCACTTATTAACTCTCATACATCTAATAGATAAACCATCTTGTTTATTTGCAAAACCGTTATATACTGTGTTCTTATTAAAACCAATTTCTCTTCCCCAAGCTGTAGTTTCATCTTTCGAATTTGATGACCACCAATAACCATATTTTCCAACATTCGATTTAACACCTAATTCATTTACATACCCTGATGGTAATGCTGAAAATCCAGAGTAATTAGTCGCAATTAAAAAATCACTTCCCCAATAATTATCTCCATCTACCTTAAGATCTATAGCTGCTAATTCTTGTCCTCCAAATTTATTTTCTAAGTAATTCCAATCCTCATTTGTAGGTACTCTCCATCCATCAGGACATACATTACGAGAATCATTTATAACGCTCCACGTGTAATAAACTTCATTATCAATATAGATTTCTTTTGTTGAATTATCGTTTACTTCGATTAAGTCACCGTTATTATAATGAATTGCTTTCAAATTCTCTGCGAACCATTCTTGCTTTCCAACTTTTATTACTGAATAAATGTTATTATCATAATCTGACACTGACTTATGGTTTCTTTGAGATATTACTATATTAGCAAAAAATATCATTGAAATAAATATTAATTGAGAGTTGAATCTTGTTTTCATGATATATAAATTTAAAGATTTATTAATATTGATAACATAAACTTAACATTAAAAATCATAAAAAACAAATTAATTGAAAAAAAACAAAGGAATATTCTACATGATAGGCTCTGGCCTATGCTTTATGATCGTAAATTTCTTTGTTAAAATATTGGGATCAGGCGAAAGCAACAGTTTATTGCCAGTCTATTCTAAATTTCCAACGCATGAACTTGTACTCTTTCGCTCGATCATTTCCTTTTCAATTAGTGCTTACCTATTACAAAAAAGAAATCTATCTATACTAGGAACAAATAGAAAGGGGCTATTTGTCAGAGGATTTTCTGGTATGATTGCGCTAACATTATTCTTCTACACCATACATCATTTACCGATTGCAATAGCTTCCACACTCCAATACCTAGCACCAATATTCACAATAATTTTAGCTGCAATATTTGTAAAGGAAAAAATTTCTATTCTGCAATGGATATGCATATTGATTGCTTTACTAGGTGTTGGGATGATTGGCTTCTCAAAAGTTGACTTACACGTACATTCTATTCCAATTTCTTGGGAATGGGTTTCAATTGGTATCATCTCAGCTATTTTTTCAGGGATCGCATATATTTCAGTTGTGAAATTAAAAAGAACAGAAACACCACTCAATATTGTCATTTATTTCCCTATGCTCTCTTTACCCGTTATGGGTGTTTGGTCTTTATTCGATTTTGTAGTTCCTCAATATGAAGAGTGGATTTATCTATTTTTACTTGGTGTTTTTACTCAAATAGCTCAAGTATTAATGACTAAAGCCTTTTTGACAGGTGACGTAGGTATCATTACACCTTTTCAATATTTAGGATCTATCTATGCACTTTTTATCGGTTATTATTTATTTGATGAGAACTTAGCAAATCTTTCGCTGATAGGAATCTTTTTAATATTAATTGGCGTGCTAATAAATGTATTAGTTAAACGAAAAGTTAAATCAACATAAAAATGATTAATAGACTATCCTTAGCAAATTTTGGGAATCTTGAATTACTTGCAAAACAAGTAGTTGAAGGTTTTATTACCGGTCTTCACAAAAGTCCTTTTCATGGTTTCTCAGTTGAATTTGCCGAACATCGCCTATATAATACTGGAGAATCAACTAAACATATTGATTGGAAACTCTATGGTAGAACAGATAAATTGTTTACAAAAAAATACGATGAAGAAACGAATCTTAGATGTCAAATCCTAATTGACTGTTCAAGTTCAATGTATTTTAAACATAAAGACAATCCTTCCAAAGTCGAATTCGCAATCTATGCTGCAGCCTCATTGATTGAGCTATTAAGAAAACAACGAGATGCTATAGGTTTATCTTTTTTTGATGAAGAATTAAAATTACACACTCCTGCAAAATCTTCACTAGCTCACCATCACTTCCTTTACCAAGAAATGGAAAAGAGAATATTGAATTACATTCCAACTCAAAAAAAACAAACCAATGTAATTGAAAATTTACATCATATTGCAGAATTATGCCATAAAAGAAGTTTAGTCCTTCTATTTTCCGATCTACTCGATGACCCTAGCAATGAAAAAAACTTAATTGAAGCATTACAACATTTAAAGCATAATAAACACGAAGTAATCGTATTCCACGTTAACGACAAAAAAATAGAACAAGATTTCGAATTACCAAATCATCCTGTTAAAATAATTGACATGGAAACAGGCGAAGAAATGAAACTTCAACCAAGTGAATACAAAGAAAATTACAAAAAATCAATTGCCATATATTTTGATAATTTGAAATTAAAATTTGGACAACAAAATATTGACTTTGTAGCAATGGATATTAACGAAGGTATAGAAATTATTCTTCAAAAATATTTAATTAAACGCCAAAAGATGCGCATTTAACTATAACTCTTTGTGCGAAGAACCTAATAAATCTAAAACAGTTTTAACAGGACTAAAAGATGCTGAGGGTATTTCAACAAAGATCGAATTCCAATGAGCCATTGAGCCATTCCACAATCCTGGTAATTCTGAAAAGAAAATATCTTTCCCTTTGAATTTCTTGTTAACAACGAAATATTTACTCTCATCTGCATATTGCATCAAATCAAAAGGTTTTCCATTCACATCTTTATTAACAGCAACAATAACTACTGGATTAAAGTGAGTTGACTGTACCATTAAACGATATTGTTGCCCCTTCATTTTAATTTGTGATTTCTCAACAATTTGTTTGCTTATCTTC
>CANGHE010000055.1 GCA_947453545.1 Flavobacteriia bacterium | reverse complement strand
AATTGCTTTTCTAATTTTACTCATGTCTGTTATTTTGTTTGCCATAATCCGTTTTTTTAAACGAATTTATGGTTCTAACAACATGAAAAAAGTGAGTAATTTTTTATTGCCAATTTAACCTCAAAATTAGGTGGTCAATTTGACCGGATTTTCCAATTTAACAATGCTGGTAGTTATGTAAACTGTTACAGAATGTTCTTTGGCTACTATAAAACCATACCGAATTTTATATGTATTGATGGCATCGATGACAAGCTTTTCAAAAAATGGTTTGAAAAAGCATACCAAGAGGAAATAATTCAACAGCATTATAGACAAGACTTTATCACTGAAAAAAAAGAATTAGAGTTTTCTGACCATTTTTATTTATTGAAAAATGGAGTTATGTTAAACATAGAGTACACCAGTATTTATGTCCTATATTCAGAAGAACAGTCAACCATTGCAGACGTTCTATTTCAAGAGATAAAAAAGTTTATTAAAATTCCTAAAAGAACAACTGACATCAGTTTAATCTATGCTCAAAATGGGGAATTAAATACCAAAGAACTACATTTAAAAAAACCTAAAATTGATTTTGACATCCATTATAATGAAGATTTTCAACCCATACACAAAGAAATTGTAAAACAACTCAACAAAAAAGACATCAAAGGTCTTTATCTTTTTCATGGACAACCAGGAACTGGTAAAAGCACTTATATCAAATATTTAATTCATCTATTGAAGAAAAAAGTAATCTTTATTTCTCCTAAAATGGCAGGCGAATTGGATAATCTAAGTATGACACCTTTTTTATTAGAAAACAGAAATACAGTTTTAGTAATTGAAGATGCCGAAGAACTCATTACTTCACGAGAAGAAGTTAGAAATTCAAACCTCTCTATGCTTTTGAATCTTACCGATGGTTTGTTAGGGGAAAGTTTGGGAATACAAATCATTGCTACTTTCAATACCGATGTTAGAAATATCGACAAAGCACTGCTACGAAAAGGAAGATTATCTTCGATTTATGAATTTAAAAATCTAACTCTGGACAGAACCAATAGTTTATTACAAAAATTAGGACATAACATTGAAGTAAATAATCCACTGCCTGTTGCAGAAATCTTTAATTTTGAGAAAGACAATCATTATATTCCGAAACTCCAGAAAGCAGTTGGTTTTGGAAACTAAATAATTCTATTCAAAAACAACTAAAATTGTCACTATTTTTGTTGTTATAAGTCAATCAAAATTCATATTATCTTATGTCAAAACCAAAATTACTTTTCTTCACTGGTGCTGGAATATCAGCAGAAAGTGGACTCCAAACTTTTAGAGATTCCAAAGATGGCTTGTGGAATAATTTTAAAATTGAAGATGTATGCACTCCATCAGCTTGGGAAAAGAATCCCTCGTTAGTATTGGATTTTTATAACCAAAGGAGAAAACAATGTAAAGAGGCGAAACCTAATTTAGCACATGAATTAATTGCAAAATTAGAATCACATTATGATGTAACTGTAGTAACGCAAAATGTTGACAATCTCCACGAAAGAGCTGGTTCTACCAAAGTGATTCATTTACATGGCGAATTGATGAAAGTTCGTTCTACAATTGATAACTCGTTAATTTACATAAGAGAAGATGATATTGTTCTTGGCGATTTATGTGAAAGAGAAAGCCAATTACGACCACATATCGTTTGGTTTGGTGAAGGATTAGATAATGATTTGTTAGATGAATCAATTAAAGAAGCTATGACCTGTGCCGTTTTTGTGGTAGTAGGCACTTCATTACAAGTTTATCCAGCTAATTCACTTCCTGATTTTGTGCCATTTGGAAGCCAAATGATAGTTATTGACCCTATGCTTAATAAAATGGATTTTGATGAAAAGCGTGACATTCAATTTATCAATAAAAAAGCAGTTGATGGGATGCAAATGGTATATGATTCCTTTAGTAACTTAGAATAAATTGTATACAATCTTTAGACTAGCAACACTGTTAATAAAGAATCTAATGGTATCATAAATTTTGTTGTTGCTTTCAAAAATCACATCACAGAAATAGTAAATGCGGTAATACAAAAAAAATAGATTTAATTGTTCTTGTGTTTTTTTTCTGTTATTATCCTTTTCATAAAGCTAATTATTAACTAATTCAGTTATAGTGTTATTAATAAAAGGGTTTCCTATAGGTATAGACTGACTTTTAACTTTACCGATTCTAGTTCTAATTAACTTTAAGTCCCATCTGTTCTAATTGATATATCCATTTCCAATTGTTATTAGAAACCTAAGCAATGAAACAAATTTATGCAAAGTTATAATTCATTACTTCTTATAAAACTCATTAAAATTTCTTTATCAGGCAAAGGAGCTGGTAAAAAATCAGACTCTCCATAGCCATCAGCGTAAGCTTTAATTCTAACTCCATCCTCTGATAGCCATATAATTGTCGTTCCACTGGAGTTTTCTCTTACAAAGGTTCCTTCGTCTTCTTTTTTATACCCAAGTTTTCTTATTGTCTTTTCGCTCTCTTTGTAAGGTGATTTTGCAAATAGCGATTTAATATAATTTGTTATTTTCATTTAGTTTTTTAAATTTTATGTTTTTGAAAAATTATAAAGATTTTAATTAGTTCAACTTTTTTAATTTAAGTTTTCATAAACTGAATCAATCAAGTTAGGGGGGCATTGTTCTGTATAGCTTTGCAAATAATATTTTTCAACTTCACAAAACCAATTTTTAAATGGTTCTAAAACTTCATCTTCTTCATTATAATCAAGTTTGTATTTATTAAGATTTAGCCTAATTCGTCCCAATTCTTGCCTATAAGTAAATTTAGCGTCATTGGGTCGGAAACTTTTAAATAAAGAAACAATTTCATTACACACTTCATAATGTTGCTTATTATTTTTCAACATATCTTCTGCTCGTGTAACTTTAGTGTTTAAAATAAAGTATATTATATTGGAGGATAGCTTACCAAGGTAATTTTTATGTTGATAGCGTTCACTTAAAACATACAGCACTACAATAAATGATGAAATTAATACCAATGCAATACCTATGTATTTTAATCCAATCAAAACATACTCCATAGTAGAGCCTATTACAATAATCCCCATCATAATTAAATAACCTTTCACTAAATTTCCAATTTTATGACGACCACCAAATAATAGTACATAAATATTAAGCATTTTTTTTAATTAAATAACGAATTAATAGTAATACACCAGGAATTGTGGCTGCACCAGCTACATATCCTAGAATGCCTCCAAGACCCATATAGGGAGGCATTTTCGAAATATTAATCACTAACATGATTCCATCAATTATAATAGATAGAATAATTAAAATATTCAAAACTGAAATTAAATTTTTCATCTTTATTTGTTATTATTACCAATTATTTTTTTCCACAAACTACTCTTTTTTGGTGTCATTCCGGGTTTTATATTAATGTCATCTGATGGTTTTGTAAATTCATCTGATTTATCAAAATAATTTTCTTTAAAATCTTTTTTCAGACTAATATTAGTGCTATAACGCATTCTACTATCATATTCATCTTCAAACATAGTTTTGATACCATCAACATTTTTTTCAAATATCATTGAATTTTTTATTGATAAGTTAGTCGCCATTTTTTCAACGTCGTGGTCTGTTCCGATATAAGTAAAAGTCCAGTTTCCTTCACTTAGTTCTTCTATCATATTCTTTATTACAATACCGGTATATTCCTTTGAAGCATTCTCTTCTCCATCTGTAAGAATTGTTACTAGTACATTATAATTCGATTGCGTCTCCAACTCTGTTTTTAATTTATTAAAACTAAAACCCATTGCATCATATAAAGGTGTCATTGCGTCAGGTTTGTAATTACTGGAATCAATAGTATTAAGTTTACTAACGTCATCCATGAAATGCAATACTTTATTGCCAAACCCATTAAATGAAATTATTGAAATAGAATGTTCTTGTTCGGGAAATTGTTTTTGTATTCCCTTGATGGATTGAACTAATTCATTAAATCCATTAATAATAGACGGTTTAATAGATTGCATAGAACCGCTTTCGTCTAAAATAATTAAATTGTGTACTTGGTGTTTTTGTTCCATTTTAATGTTTCTTTAATTGTTAAATTTATTTTTATCATCAGATATTAGTTAATAGTCAATTAAGAAAAAGGTAACCCTATAAAACAAAAAAATCCCAATACTTTTTTAAAAGTATTGGGAATAACTTATTATAAGAACAAAATAATTACTCCAACAACACGAACCCAGCCCAAAAATATGGGGAATATTTCGCTTTCATTTTAGCTTGTGCAGACCGAAAAGCTTCATGAATAGATTTACCAGCAAAGCACTCACTATAAAAAATATCAAAAAGCTCAGCGGTTTGAGCATCTGGTACTTTCCATAAACTCATTATAATGTTTTTAACACCCGCCATTTTAAAAGCACGTTGTAAACCAAAAACACCCTCACTTCCTTTTACTTCACCTAATCCAGTTTCACATGCACTTAACACAACCAATTGGCAAGCACTTAAATCTAAATTAGATATCTCACTTGCTGTTAATATTCCATCTTCTATAGTATTGTTTTGGTTCGATTTTCCCCAATAATTTTTAGCCCCTGCAAGTAACAACCCGGAACGCATCATAGGGTCATCAGAAGCTTTATAAATCTTTGACTTACCCTCTAGACTTGAATTCTCTTTTGGCTGGTCTAGAATTGGGTCAGGAAAGAAAAAGCCATGAGTTGCCAAGTGCAAAACGTAAGGTTCTTTTCTTCCATCTAAAGCTTTAAAACTTTCTTCTGTGGCTTCACTTTCGCTAATAATTTTAGAATTAAAACCATACTTATTTGCATTTTCATTAATTGCAATAACTTCTTTGAGGGTTCCTGTTAAGTATTCAATACCACTTCTTTTTGCTGAATTTATAAAATCTTCATTGGATGATATTGAATTGTCATTAATTGATTTAATTAGATTTAAATTACTTTTATCGTAATCTATTCCTCCATAAAGAAATAACTCTATTTCACTTTTTTTATCTATTATAGAAACATCATAATCCATCAATTCCGATGAAGAACTTAATATATGAAGTTTGTATTTTTCTCCTAAAGATTGAGTGTCATTTATAGATAGAGCCGCAAAATCTATTTGATGACCTAAACCACTTGGTGATAAATAAATGGTAGTTATTCCATCTAATTCTTTTTCTAAGGGTTTTATGAATAAATCGCTTATTGATTTATTTAAATATGTTTTATCAATGTTATCCTTCTTATTTGTTTCATCGTTGCTTGATAGAAGTGATTTAAGTTGTTTTTCCTCAAATAAAGGAATATATATAGGATATTTACTTTCATTTCTAACTAGATATACAGCATATAATATATTATTTGTTTCTACTGTTTTATCAAAATAGTTAAAAGTGACTAAATCTAAAGAGATTTCATTGGGTTTTAAACTATTTTTTATTTCTTTCCAATTTGGCAATAAATGATGATTTGTTTTTGTATAAACGGAAGAACTCCTAATTATTTCTTTTTCAAGTTTATCTGTCTCTTCAGTAATTTCTTTATAATTTGAAGGTTTTTCATTAATATATAGTTCATTAATTTTATTTAATTCTCTTTTCTTGCTCTCAAATAATTTATATTTATTTATTAAAATTGAATCATTAGAAATAAAAATAGCTTTTTGAATTATTTTTTGATTTCTAAGTATTAGATTTTTGAGTAATAAATCATTTTCATATGAACTTATATTTATTTTAGGAAACTTATTCTTAAAGTCATTATTAAAAGATAAAGAAAGTGCTTTTTCTCTAATTAAATTAGAAAATATTTCATTTATTTCATTGTTAGTAGAAAAATTTAAATAATCTAAAATTTGATTTTGAAATGTTTTAGAATGTTTTAGTAAAATATTTTTTTCCTTTTTAGTATCATTTATATTTCTATAATAACAAAATAAATTAACGAACAAATTTCTTTTAAATGCATTATTATTTATATCCTTTGATATCTTCATTGCTTTATTATAAAACAATTCTGCCTTTTTATAATTCTTTGTTTTAAAATATAAATTTGCTAAGTTCATTACAATTCTTGGTTCAAAGCTTAAATTTAAAATTTCCAAATAAACCTTCTCAGAATTTGATTCTTCACCTAAGTTTTCATAACAAATTGCTAAATTATTTAGTGCGCATATATTTTCATAACTTTCTTTTTTATTAATTATTTTAGATATTTTTAATCCTTCCTCTAAAACATTTTTGGCTTCAGAGTACTTACCTAATTCAATATAATTCAAACCTAAACTTTCTAATATTTGTTGTTTGTTAATATCTAAATCAAATTCAACACCTTTAGATAAAGTTAACGCTTCTAAACAAATGTTTTTTCCTGCCTCATACCTTCCCAATTCATAATAAAGTCTAGATAAATTTGAAGTATTTAAAAGATAAAAAGGAATATAAAATTTAATTAATTCATCAGATTTGTTTAATTTATTTGAATTAATTATCGATAGTATAAAATTGTGCGCTTTTAATAAATAATAATCTGCTTCTTTGTAATTTCCTGATTCTAGATAATTTAATCCTAAGTTATTTATACAAGATATATAATAAGTGAAGTCATTATTAGATTCTTCGTTTATATGATTATTTTCAAAAATTGTTATTGTTTTTAAATAAAGTTTTGTAGACAAATCATAATTCTTATTTTTTGAATTTATTCCTGCAGATAACATTAAATATTTGCCAAATCTAAAATTATTTGTATCCTTAATTGATTCATAAAATTCTATACCATTTTTTACTATTGCCGTACAGTCAATTAATCTATTTAGCTTTGTAAGATATAAATTTGCTAAAAAATAGTTACCATCCATATATTCATTAGAATTTTTCCCATAAACTTCATTAGCTGTATCCGACAAATCAACTAATACTTTTTCATTTTTTAGAATTTCACCCGTAGCAGAATAAAGTAAATTTAAAAAGTACAATGAACAATATTCGTCTTCATCTTTATTTGCTTTTTTTGCTTTTAAAGCCTCTAAAAGCATTAATTCTGCATTTACAAAATCAGTTTTATAAAGATATAGCAAACCTAAGTAATTAAATGTTTTATTTCTATATTCGTTTAAATCATTAAGATTTATTAATTTTAAGAAATATTTTTCACTCGATTCAAAATTAAATGGTTCGGTACTGAAATAATAAAATCCTGCAGAATATAAAAGTTTAGAATAATAATTGTTATTTATATTTTTTGTTTTTTCACAAATTGAAATTGCATTAATAATTGATTTTTCAGAATTCGCATAATCTTTTGTGTTATAGTAAATTTTATACAAATTGAATAACAAATCAATATGATCGAAAGATATATTATCTTTCATTAAATCATTTTGCAATTCTCCAAATTTTATCGCTTTTTTATCTTCTCCTCTTCCACAATAATATTCCAAACTATCACTAATATGATTTTGTGAATAAAAAGAATTGTTTAGCATAAGAAATAAAAGAAAAGAAATTAATTTTTTGTTTTTCATGTTATTAAGTTAATATTTGTTTTTAATATAAATTAATTGATAAAGATTATGCCAAATAAAGAGAATATAATAGGTGGATTTTTTATTATTTATATCATTTTTTTGCAATTTGATAATTAACTTAAATACTTAAATTTTTCAATATTTGATTTCAAGACTAAAAAAGGAATAGTTTGCATGTTTAAAAACCTCATTAATCCAAGTCTATGTTTTCCATCTCTTATGATAACTCTTTGTCCAACTAATTCTAGAATGGGAGGAGCAATTTTATTTTCATCATTAATAAAACAAATTAAATCATCCATAAATGAATCACTTATAAGGCGGTCTTTTGGAAAATCTAATTCGTAATCTGGGTCATCTTTTTCAAACAAAGCTTTAAGAACCATATCAACATTTAAATCTATTGAAATGTAATTGTCAAAGTTAATTGTTTCATTTTCATTTGTTCTTAGTTTATTAAAATCTATCAATAAAGGATTTCGCTCAAAAATAACACATTCAATTTTTAATGATTTCATATTTAATTTTTTGATTTAATACTAAATTTTATTTTTTCCGAAAACCAGATAGAAATAAGAATAAAATCCAAACAATACCTGTAAACAATATTGTTTTAAAAAAAATAAATATTACATCCCCAAATTCTAAATCGGCAACCTGACTTTTATATATTATCTCATCAATACCTCCATGTGAACCGCATGCTCCTTGCTCGTGAGAATATGATATTGAACCATCATTGCATTTACAATAATCAAATTTATTTACTGTATGAAATTTTATTAGTATGATAAAAATAATGATCGAAGACATTATCAATATTGTTTTTGAAAGTGAGTTTTTCTGTTTCATTTGCAATTGGTTAATTTAATATTTAAAACTTAATTTACTAGAAATATATTACTACTCCAACAACACAAACCCAGCCCAATAATAAGGTTGAGAATATAATTTCTTCATTTCTATTTTTGCCTGATAAAGCGCTTCTTCTTTAGGCATATTCTTTTTAATCCAGTTTGTATAAAATAAAGTCATTAATTGTTGTGTTTTTTCATCACTTACAGACCATAAACTCATAATAACACTTCTTGCACCAGCAATCATAAAAGCTCTTTGCAAACCAATTACTCCTTCTCCAACCATGTTGTCTCCTAATCCTGTTTCGCAGGCACTTAAAACAACCAATTCTGTGTCTCTTAAATTTAAACTTTTTGCTTCCTCAGCAGTTAAAATTCCATTATTATTGTTTTCAGTCTGCTTACCATTTAATGTGTTTTCTGCTCCAGCAAATAGCAATCCAGATTTCAAATAAGAATCATTTCTATAGTTTTCATTAATAAGCTGACTAATGTTCTTTTTAGTTTTTGAAGTATCCCCATTTTTAAGGAAATATCCATGGGTTGCAATGTGCAAAATATCAGGTGATTGAATGTTCTTTAAATTGTCTTCTGTGGCAGAAGTACTAGAATACATTTGAATTGAACAATTTGAATCCTTTAATATAGAATTTAATGTTTCAATCTCTTTTTGGGTACCATCAAGTCTACTAATTTTTACACCGGATTTAATATCGTTAAGCATATCGACATCTAAACTTCTTTCTAATGATACCTCATTATCATTAGGTTTTGTGTCTGCTAAGTCAAAATCAGGATTCCCAAATAGTGAAACTTTTGTTGTAGCACTAATCTTAAATTCTTTCTTTTCATCAATTATCGCTCTAACACTTTGAATCTGTTGGATTTTCAAATAATCAATTAAGAATTTTTTGCTATTTGGATTATAAATAGATTCAATATTTATAGAATTGTAGATGCCATCTGTTACTAAATAGATTTTTTTAATATCCTTCAATTCATCATCAATTTTTTCAAAAAGCAAATGATAGCTTTCCAAATCGTCTTGTTTATTTTGAATTTTAGATTTTAGATTTGCCACATATTGATTTTCCAATTGATTATTACCATCAATTAAAATGAATTTTGGTGGTGAATTTTTCTTAATTATAATAGCTCCATATGAAATTGAGTCCGTAAACATATTTACAATATCTAATCCTTTCTTAGTAGCATTTCGAGATTGTCTATTAATTCTTACTATCTCAACATATGCATCTTCGGGCATAAGTTTAGAATTTAAATCTTTCAATGTAGGTATTGCTAAGGGTTTAGAATTTGCAGATAACATCTTCTCTAGTTCCCTGTTTTTATTTTTTAAATCTTCAATTGTTTTGGAATCACTTATTTTATTTTCAAGTTGCTTATTAATTTGAAGAATATTGCTTTTCAATTCTAAAAACAACTCTTTATTTGTTTCGTCTTTATCATCTATTTTGAATGAATTTGAGAACAGTAATGATTTACTATAAAATCGTAAATTAATATATTCTTTTAAAAATGAGTTATCATTGGATAATAGATGGGTATTCATTAGTTCAAACTGATAAGAAAATTTATTAAATAAAATTTCCTTTTCATTATCACTTAACAAATGAAAATACATATTATTCTCTTTTATCAAATCTTTCAACTGTTTAACTAGCAAATCTCTAGCTTCAATATTTTGACCTGAATTAAATTTTAATAAATAAATTGCTTTTGAGACAATAGAAACTTCTTTATTTTCCTTTTGATACTCTTCTAATTCTTTTATTGTTTGAGCAATATTATGATTAATAAAGTAATCACAAATTATGTAATAAAATTTCTTTTTTTGACTTAATCTTTCTCCAAATTCTGTAAATGATATTTGATAATTATTTTTTGCTTCTAAATATTGGTCTTGATTGAAATAATAATTTGCCAGCGCATAATAATAATCTCCTAGCCCAATTTTAAGAATAATGGAGTTTTTGTCATAGTATGCTTTCGATTTATCAAAATATTCTTTTGCTTTGACAAAATTATTTTGAGCCATGCAAATACTACCCTGATTTAATAAACTAGAAAAACATAGAATTAAATTAGGTGTTTTTAAAGTTTCCTGAATTACTTTAGATTTTTCAAAATAAATATTGGCATCTTTATAATTACCAGTATTCATAGCGATAGTAGCAAGATTAAACCAAATTATACTTGCAATATCAGTTTGTTCAAGCTTGTTTTTATAAATGATATTTAATACAATTGAACTTAATTTAGTGATATCTTGAACAGTTCCTAAACTCAGAATTGTAGAAATATGAGATAACAATCTTGGGTCATCTTTGCCATAATTTCGAATTGCAATATCAAGTAATCTTTTGTTTGTTAATGAGGATTCTTTTATATATCCTAAATAATATTCGCAAATAACTTTAAATTCAAAAAATTTCAATTTAGCATTTACATCCTCAGCATTGAGGTTATTATTAGATATTTTTAAAGATTCGTTAAATTGACCTGAAAAAAAATAATACTCCGCTAGACTTAAGTTCAAGAAAACTTGATTTTCTTTGGTTAAAGAATCTCTATTATTAACAAGAAAGTCAAGTTTATTAATAACATCTTCTTTTTTAAAGGTTTTGTTAATTTCAAGTTGACTTAATGCTAATCTATAAATAGACAAAAGTTCATCATAATTATTTTCTGATTTTAAAACAGCTTCATACTCATCAAATTTTAATTTAAATTTTTCAGGATTATTAGCTAAAATTAAATCTTTCAACTCCGAATAATAATCTATTTCTTTTTCTGAAGGAAAATACTTTTTATTTATTTCTATATATTTTTGACTATTTATAGAATCGCCTATTTGAAAATAGGAACTTATCAATGATGTTATTATTGCTTTTAAATATGCTTTATCTTTCACATTTAATTTCATCATTTCCTCCCCATATTTTATAGTTTTATTATTGTCCTTTTTAGTAGCATAAAACAAAAATAATTCAAGATTCAATTTATAAAATAAATCGGAATTATCCATCTTGAAAGTATTGTACTTGTCTAAAAAACTAATCAAACTAATCTCAAGATTTTTATCATCTTCTAAGATTTTAAGTTCTTCTATATAATTCAAATCCAAATCTCTAAGAGCTTTTTCTTTTTTATATTCTACATACTCTTTGGCATATTTTTTTGATTTTTTTAAATTCTTATAAACATAAAAATCTATGGAAGATAAAATGAAAATAGAATAATAATATTTAGAGGTTTTAACGAAATTATATTTATAATTTAATAAGCAGTAATTTTCATAATTTTCATAACTTTTATTAAAATCATTTTTACTTTGATAATTAGCCCCCAAAAAATAATAAATGTTCATTATTTTTTCTTTATTCGTTTTATTCTGATTCCAAATAGATAGAGATTCCTCTAATACACTGGTGTTGTCATAATCCCCTAAAAAAGATTTAACTACACTTTTCCGATATAAATAATCAGCATATAGAGTATCTTTTATAACATTTTTGTAATCAATATTGTTTTCCGCTAATTCGATAAAATGGGAAGCATTTTTAAAATTATCTTTTGAAATATATTTGTATATCGAATCCGAATATTGATGCCATTGCTGGGAGTAACTGTAATTTGGAAAACTAAATAAAAATAGCATTAAAAAAAAATAGATACTTTTTTTTAATGCTATTGTAAATAAATTTTGGATGCTAAATAACATCTAATTAATTTTAATTGAAATCGGTAAATCAGGAACTTCTTGGCTTTGGGAAAATTTTTCAAATTCAGCAGAACCTTCCGAAAATAGTTTTCCAGGAAGTTGTTCTTGTACTTTACTTAATACAGTATTTATCTGTTCTGAATTTTCTTTTGATTTAGCAAATCCTTGAATTGTTGCACTATCAATAAGTACATCTTGATTGTAATTTACTTTATAATAATAACCTGTTTTAGAAGAATAATAAAGACCGTATCCATGTTTTCTTCCATTTTGAAATTGTCCAACATAAAAATCACCAGAATTATATATCAAAGAACCAAAAACATCTAAATTGCCATTTTTTACTACACCTTCATAAATATCACCATTATCAAATTGGTATCTTGAGTAACTATCTTTGCAATCTCCCATACTACATCGATTAGATGATACTCCCTTAACATTAATTACATATGCTTGATTGGATAATGAATTTAAATCACTGTATTTAACCCATATGAACCCATTATCTCCAAAGTTACTACCCCAACTATTCATGATTTCAAAACTACCACCATTTCTATAATCATCATATCCAATAATGCACATTGCATGACCTCCTATCAGTTTTTCGTCATATCTGGGTGACCAATTGCCATATTTAATAGCAGTTCCAGATTCAAAAGATTCTGTTAAATTAATACCCACTGAAACAATTAAACTATTATACAAAGCACTTTTAATATCCGAAATAAAATTACTCCCCTTATCAATTCTAAAATAATCATCAATTGAATAATTAGATGCTAATGCTAATGTGAAATCATTAAATGTTTGAGAAGAATTACATGCCAACCAAGGATACCATAACATAGGTTTTGAACCCCTTTGATATAATATGTCCATTGCAGCATTCATCGAAGTCCCTTTTTGGCACCATGCATCATTATCATTCTGTAACCGCAAAAAACCATATAAAAAATTTGGGTCCATTGCCCTGAAAATTTTTTGTGTCGCATTTGTAATTCCCATTTTAATATTTTGTTGTGTTGACAACTGTGCATATGCAACGGCATAACCAACACAAGTCGCCGTTTTTCCTTGGTTTAATACTTTTGGGGAGTATTCTCTAAAAGAAATTTTGGATGGCATTGCTGTTGAAAATCCATATTTTTCGGGTGCTTCCCAATTTTTAGTTTTATCGTAAGCAACTTTATCAATTATTAATCCTTGACTAAATGCAAAACTTGTAAGCATTAAAAAAATTAGTGTTTTTTTCATCTTATTTTAATGATTTTTTCAATATTATTATCTTTCAAAATTACTATTCCTTCCTCAAAGATAATTATTTTTCTGTTTTGAGTTGTAAAAATTTTCTTATTTTCCTCTTTAATAGACTCCAAATTAATAGAAGAATTTGAAATATTTTTTAACTCACAAATTTCAATTTTAGGTTTACTTTCGCCTATAGTATATGACCATGAATAAATTTTATAATCTTTATCTTCTAGAATTTTTAATTTAAACTTATTTTTATCAATCAATTTTGATAAAATCTTATCACCTGCGATTTTAGCTTCTGGTAATGAAGTATTGAAATTACAGGAATTAAATAATAATGAAAACAAATTATCCACAGGAATTACTGTTTTCTCTTTATTAACTTCAATCCATTTATTAACATTTTTTTGAGCAATGGGTTCATCATTTAGAGCAAGAACTTTCATTCTTGTCAATGCTGCTTCCTTAGAACCATTCATTCGTTCAATAATAATTTCTAAAATTTCTTTTTTCCCTAGAAGGAAACTATCATTAGATTTTATTAAATAACTTAAGGTTATTTTTGCATCATCATAACGTTTCAATAATACCTCTGTTATTGCTTTATTTAGATAGGATTTATAATATGTTTTATTTTTAAGTATCGCCAAATCATATAACCGTATGGCTTCTTCTAATAATTCGTCTGGGTCATCTCCATCTAATGACCTTTCTATTGTTTTAAGATTGGTTTCAAACTCAAATTCGAAAGGATAATCATTATTAAAGATGTCTTCCGAAAATGATTCCAAAGCTTTTAAAGTATATGCTAAAGCCAAATTATTATAAATTTCCCTACTTGTAAATTTCTCTTGAATAATGGCGCTATACATTGCTATTGATAAATCAAAATTCTTATGGATTAATGCATAAAAAGCATGTTCATACAATAAACACAAAGTGTTCATTTTTTCAGAAGTTAACCTAACTATTTTTTTTCTATCTTCTAAGGTTGGATATTTAGTAAGTTCTGAATCTTTAAGATTAAAATCATGATAAATTGAATCTAAAAGTTGTTCGCCTATTTGAGAGGTTTTATAACCTGCAATATGTGCATATAAAGTAGAATATTCATCGGCTTGCCTTTCAAATACAGAATCTTTAAGAGTCCTTTGTATTTTTTTTAATTTTGTATTAAAACCTTCTGAGGCATAACCACTTCCAACATTTTTTATAAAATCATTTTGTTGTAATAATACATGAGCCAACTCATGCCCGAGTACATGTGCTAACGCATTGCAAGAATCTTTTTTGAAATTCCTTAACAATGTAACAAATTTCTTTCCTATTCTTATTTCATTATCTAGGGGATAAAAGCTTACAACTTCTAAGTTATCATCCGATAGAAAAATTCTTGGTTTAATAGTTTGGCCATTATCCATGACAGAAAACATATCATTGTAAACTTTTGAAACGAAAACAGGAGGTTTTGACTTTTGAGAATAACAAGTGAAACTTATTAAAACAAAAAAAACTATTTTTTGAAACAAATATCTAAAATTACTCATAATATGATTTTATTAATTTAACCTACTCCAACAACAAAAACCCAGCCCAGTAATAAGGTTGAGAATATAATTTTTTCATTGCTATTTTCGCCTGATAAAGTGCTTCATCTTTAGGCATATTCTTTTTAATCCAGTTGGTATAAAATAGAGTCATTAATTCTTGTGTTTTTTCGTCACTAACAGACCATAAACTCATAATAACACTTTTTGCTCCTGCAATCATAAAAGCACGTTGTAACCCAATAACACCTTCTCCAACTAAATTGTCTCCTAATCCAGTTTCACAAGCGCTTAAAACTACTAATTCCGTGTCTTTTAAATTCAAACTTTTGGCTTCTTCAGCTGTCAAAATCCCATTATTGCTGTTTTCAGTTTGTTTACCATTTAAAGTATTTTGTGCTCCGGCTAAAAGCAATCCTGATTTTAAATATGAGTCATTTTTATAATTGTCATTAATTAAGTTGGCAATGCTTTGTTTGGTTTTAGAACTATCATCATTGGATAAAAAATAACCATGAGTGGCAATATGTAAAATATCAGGAGATTGTATTTTCTTTAAATTATCTTCTGAAGCAGTAGATTTTGTAAATAGTTCTACAGAAGACTTTGAATCTTTCAAAATAGTATTAATAGTTTCTATTTCTTTCTGTGTACCATCAAGTGGACTAATCTTTACACCTGATTTAATTTCATTGAGTAAATTGTTATCTAAACCTCTTTCTAACGAAAATTCATTTTCTTTCTTATTGGCAATCAATAAGTCAAAGTCAGGGTTTCCAAAAAGACTTGCTTTAGTATTAACCCCAATTTTGAATTCCTTCTTCTCATCAGTAATGGCTCTAACATTTTGGATTAGTTGAATTTTTAAATAATCTATTAAATATTCCTTTCTGTTAGGATTATAGATGGACTCAATATT
>CANGHE010000054.1 GCA_947453545.1 Flavobacteriia bacterium | reverse complement strand
TTTAACACCTACTTCTTCTAAAGCTTGATAAGAACGAGTATCTTCTGAACTTTTACGAACTAATGATTGAATGTCATTCCAGTCACCAACAACAATTGCATTTGTTGGACAAACTTCAGCACAAGCCGTAGTAACATCTCCATCAACAACAGGTCTAGCTTCTTTTTTAGCAACTAATTTACCTGCTTGAATTTTTTGCACACAGAAAGAACATTTTTCCATAACCCCCCGTGTACGAACTGTAACGTCTGGATTCAACACCATACGACCTAAATCGTCTTGTGCAGGGTTAACCTGTGTGAATTTCTTATAAGATGGGTAGTTAAACCAGTTGAAACGACGAACTTTATAAGGACAGTTATTAGCACAATATCTTGTACCAATACATCTGTTATACGCCATTTGGTTTAAACCTTCATTACTATGGTTAGTAGCAGCAACAGGACAAACTGTTTCACAAGATGCGTGATTACAATGTTGACACATCATTGGCATATGAACAACTTTTGGATTTTCAGCAGCTACTTCAGCTTTACCATAATCAAAAGTTTCTTTATTTTCTCTAGTACCAATTGTTGCCTCTTCATCAGATGCAAAGTAACGGTCAATTCGCAACCAGTGCATTTCACGACCTCTTCGTACTTCATCCTTACCTACTACAGGTACATTATTTTCAGATTGACAAGCTACAAGACAAGAACCACAACCAATACAAGAAGAAAGGTCAATAGTCATACCCCATCTGTGTCCAATTTTTTCAACTGGATGAGCTTCCCATAAATCGAATTTACTAATATGTTCTGGACCGTGGTGAGTCTCTAACATATGAGCAGGATTGTATGCTTCTTTATCACTAGATTTAAAAATATCTAATGTTGTTTCTCTAACGATTGAATGACGACCCATTACCGTGTGGTGAATTTGAGTCGCAGCTATTGGATAGATACCTTCTACTTTACTTATACTACCAGCAGCAGCATAAGATAAAGTTCCATGTTCAAAAGAAGTAAAAGCGAATGCATTTTGACCAATTGGTAAACGTTTACCAGCTTCATCTGTTGCGTGACCCCCATATTCTTTCGTTTGGAAAGCAGCATTACCGATATTCTCATCGTTAGCACCTCTTCCATATCCTAAAGCGATACCAACTGTACCAGGAGCTTGACCTGGAGAAGGATAAACAGGTAATGTTAATTCCTTGCTTCCAACTTTAACTTTTGCTAAGTTAAGACCGTTTTCTTGATCAAAAGTAGTAGCATATGAACCATTCATTTCTGTTGGGTTCATTGTAATATAGTTATCCCAAGTAACTTTAGATACAGGATCTGGTAATTCTTGCAACCATGGGTTATTAGCTTGAATACCGATACCTAAACCAGCTTTTTGGTATAAAACAACTTCTAAACCAGTAGCTTTAGGTAAATTACTAGCAACCTTAGCTAAACTTGCGTCATTGAATACTGCTGGAGTAGCTTCAACAGCTACAGAAATACAACTATCGTGTATTGCTTTATTCCAGAAAGTTTCAAAATCAGCGATTGCAGATTGTGATTTAAAATATTTTTCATCTGATGCCCAAGTAGATTTGATTAAATCATAAACAACAGAAGAATCTTTACCGGCACGTTTCGCTTTACCACTCCAAACCAAGAAAGATTCTTGAGCAGCAGCCGTGTTAAATAAAGGTCTAATTGTTGGTTGAGCAATAGCAAAATGATTTTTCTTTGGAGAATAGTCATTCCAAGCTTCTAATGCGTGGTGATCAGGAGCAGTGAATTTACATTTTGTTGCAGTTTCATCAGCAAAAGCAGCTAAAGAAACAGACAACTCAACCTTCTCAATTGCTTTACCGAAGGCATCACCATTAGGTAATGTATAAACAGGGTTAACACCGTAGAAAATAACCGCTGCTGGAGCTTTACCAGCAATCGTATTTGATACGAATGTATTCAATGCAGCATCGTTAGATGCAAACATATTAACCGTATTAGCCGTATTTATTGTGTGAGCATAAGCACCTAACACAGAGTTCAATTTGTTAACCAAAATTTGAACAGCTACATTATTAGAACCTGCAACTACTAAAGATTCACCTTTAGATTTCTTCAAAGATTCTACTGCCAAATCTGCAACTTTAGTTGCTTGAGTAGAAAGTTTTGTAGAAGCAGCAGTGTTTACACCAAATTTTGATAAGATATAAGCTACAACATTTGCTTCTTCAGAAGGCTTAACCATCCCTCTGTAATCAGCATTTGTTCCTGTGATTGACATCACAGATTCAAATTGAAAATGTTTAGACATCCAATCAGCATCTGGATTTCTTCTAGTAGCATACTGAGGAGCATATTCCGTAGCAAGTAACCAAGTACTTAAGAAGTCAGCACCAATAGAAACAATTGTTTTTGCTTTAGAGAAGTCATAATCAGGAATAAAATCCGTTCCAAATGATTCTTTATTAGCATTTCTGATACCAGCGTAAGAAACAGCATCATATTGAATGTGCTCAAAATTCTCACCTGAAGCTTCTTTCAACGCAGCAATAGCAGCATTTGTTGAAGGAGAAATTACTGTATTAGATAATAAAACAACCTTTCCCTTTTTAGCAGCAATTTGCTTTAATTTAGAAGCAATATCAGCATCTACATCAGCCCACGTTTTTTCTTCTTTTCCTTTATATGGACCTGTCAAACGAGCAGAATCATATAATGGAAGAACTGAAGCTAATATTTGAGGATTCGTACCACCATTCGTGATACCAAAGTCTTTATTTCCTTTGATGTAAATTGGTCTACCCTCTCTTGTTTTAACCAAGATTGACGCGTAAGAAACACCGTCATAATATGTAGAAGCATACCAAGTTGGCATACCTGGAGTTACATTCTCTGGTTTTAATACATAAGGAATAGCTTTTGTTACAGGTGCCTCACACGCAGCAACAGTAGCAGCAGCAACACTAAAACCTAAAAACTTCAAGAAATCTCTACGCGCAGTAGACGTTTCTTTTAGGTTTTCATCTGCTAAAAATTCATCCACAGACATGGATTGTGGAAACTCTTGGTCTCTACCTTGAATGAAACTTGGAGTTTCGTTCAATTCCTCAAGACCTTTCCAATATTTTCTAGTCGTACTCATATGCTTTAAGCCTATTCGTTATATTATTAATAGTGACATTTTGCACATTCCCATCCACCAAGCTCTTTCACGGTAACTTTACCGTCTTCCAAGTACTTGTTGTATAAAGATTTGTCATTGTTTAACAAACGTCTATGAATTTCGTCATAGTATCCGTCTTTTTTACCATCAAGCGGTCCTTCTTGAATTGCTTTTTCACCGTGACACTCGATACACCATCCCATAGTTAAAGTAGGACGAGTTAATGGAATGTTACCTTCGATTTTATTCAATTCTTCAACAGGAACTACACGTGCAGTTTCTTTTTGTTTCGTCATATCACCGTGACATTGTTTACAATCAACACCACCAACAACTACGTGTTGAGAGTGATTAAAATAAACGTGATCAGGAAGAACGTGTACTTTATTCCATTTCAATGGTTTTGTTTTTCCAGTATAAGAACCTGAACCTTCAGTACTCCAACCAGCAGCTTCATAAACCTTAGCGATTTTCTCTTGTTGAGCAGGAGTTCTACCATTGATTTGTTTGTGACAGTTCATACACACATTCACAGAAGGTAAACCTGCAGATTTAGATTTTGTCACTGAGTTGTGGCAATATTTACAATCAATACCATTTACACCTGTGTGAATATCGTGAGGGAAGTCAATTGGTTGAGAAGGTTGATATGTTTCAACTACACCAATATTTCCTAAACTTAAAATTAACGAAACGATCAAACAGATAACAATCACTAATGAACCTAAACCAACATAAAGTTTATTATTCCAAGCCCACGTTCTGAATTCTTGAGAATATGTTAATTCATCTTGATCAGGATTTTCATTTAGTGCAGATTTCAATTGGCGACGAACACCACTTACCGCACCGATAATCACCGCGAAGATGATACCTAACAAAATCCAAATCCAAGAGAAAGTACCTTCCTCTTCAACTTCTTCACCTGCAACAGCACCTGCATCACCTGGAGCAGCACCGTCAGCTGGAGCAGCAGCTGGATCTGGTTGAGCATCCACCCAATCAAAGATTGCGTCGATTTCCTCTTTTTTCAACTCTGGGAACGCTTGCATGGCACTTGGTGCCCACGTAGAAACTGTTTGAGCATAAGGATCAGATGCTGCAGCAGCTTGCCAGTTATTTACCCATTGGTAAATTGAACCGTCTTTTGCACCGCCATCAGCCCATTTCTTACGAACTTCAAACAATTTTGGTCCTGTACTATTCTTGTGCGTTTGGTGACAAGTAGCACATTTTGCCTTAAAAAGACCTTCTCCTTGCGCATTGGCATTGTATGATCCTGCAAAAAACAGGAATGCAATTGCACCAACACACCATTTGTTAATAGATCTAAACATCTGATTTATAGATATTTTCATAAAAAATTTATTTGTCGTTTGAAAAAACACATCATTTGACAGTCGCAAAATTAGAATAATCGAACAATTTTCTGACAATTCTATGACAATTTTAGATAATATTAATTTAATTTAAAATAATTCTAAATAAGGAAATTTCAATTTCACTTAATTAACAATTTAATGCTAACAACTCCTTTTAATGTATAGCAATTTATAGTATATATTTGCAGTATGAAACAACTAGTAACTTTCCTATTTATAACAATTTCTTACCTAGTTTGTGCGCAAAACAAAAAAGAAAAAGGTGTTGTCATTATTAAAGACAAAAAAATTGATGCCTTAATACAAAACAAGAGTAACATCAAACGAATAACTACAGGAGGATATCGTGTTCAATTGTATTTCAGTACAAATAAAGACGAAGTAAATGAACGAAGATTAAAATTCATCAAGTCATACCCTCGCACAGAGACCTATATTACCTATGACGCTCCAAACTATATTTTGCGTGTGGGTGATTTTGTAGAGCGTAATGATGCTGAAAAACTGAAAAAAGAGATTTTTAGAGAATTTCCTGACAATTTCATCATAAAAACAGCAATCAACATTCCAAATGATGACGAGGAAGAAAATGACTCCATTCCTACTAAAGACTCAAAGGAAAAAACCATTAAAAAATAGTATTACATTTAATCAACTCTTTCCTGCTACATATCCCATAGCAAAGGCACCTTGTAACAAGTAACCACCGGTTGGTGCTTCCCAATCAACCATTTCCCCTACTATATGAACAGATGGAAATGATTTCAAACGTAAATCTTCATCCAGTTCATTCCAGGACACCCCGCCACAACAAGAAATCGCTTCATCAATAGGTCTAAAAGAAGTTATAGTAATCGAAAAGTTCTTTATAGTTAATGCAATCTTTTCACTATCAATAAATTCTTCTTTAGATAGATATAATTTACACCAAGTAATAATAGCGTTTGGAAGTTTCAGTTTTTTCAAACCATCGGAAACGTTTTTACTTTTGGACAACACATCTATAATTTCCTCTAGTGAATGATTCGGTTTAAAATCAATTACAATTGGTTCAATACTATTTTGGCGAATTGAAGGATTGAGGTAATAAATCGGTGCTCCTTCTACTCCATACTCAGTAAGCAATACTTCACCCATACGTATGTTGCCATTATGAGTAACGATAACGTTTTTAAAAACGCATCCTTGAAATTGCTTTAAAAATTCTATTGGAAGATTACAATTAACACCAGCATTAGACGCTTGAAAAGGAATAACGCGAATATTTTTTGATTCAAATAGTGATACCCAAGCAGCATCTGACCCCGTTTTTGACCAAGAAGCAGCACCTAATCCAAGAACTAATTTATCGAAAGTATGAGACACTAACCCAGAGATTGTCTTTATAAATACTTGATTATTATTAAAATCTTCTAGCGAAGCGTTGTAGATAAATTTAACACCTTGGTCTTTTAAATGATCTAACCAAGTATTAAGTACCATCGCTGGTTTGATTTCTTTAATTGGAAAAATCTTACCAGAGGAACCAACATATGTTTCTATTCCAATTTCTTTTAACCAGTTTACCAAATCATCGTTCTTAAATCGTTTGATAATCTGAGTCATCTGAATATGCGAGTAATACGACACAAAATCGTCAATAGTGCCATTGTGAGACAAATTAAATCCCCCATCTCCAGCAACTAAAAACTTTCGACCAGCGGTTTTCATTTTTTCAAAAACAAGAACTTCCTGTCCATTTTTGACTGCTTGAGTAGCGGCCATTAAAGAAGCGGGTCCAGCACCGATGATAATTGTTTTCATTTTGAGATTGAAAGATTTGAAAATTGCAGATACAATTTGAAAGATTAAAGTTTCACTAAATTTCCGAATCCTGCGAGTGTCACAAAATTACAATAACTATATACACTTGAGAAAAATGTAATATAAATTTATTATTTCGGTAAGATTACAAATTGACATATTGATTTAATTATAGCAGGATTAAAAATCCTACTCAGCGAAAACTTATCGAAAAGAAAAAACCGCAGGACTATAAATCACTGCGGAACATTACTTATATATAAATTCTATTATTTTACTGATATTTCAGCAGCCATAGCTTGTGCTTTTTCTACAAGTTCTTTAACATCTTGTTCACCATATGTTAAAGTCACTGCCATTCTTCTGTAAGGGCGTGTTGTCGGCTTTCCAAAAAGACGTAAGTCACTATTAGAGAAAACTGCTGCTTTATCTAACCCTGTGAAAACTGGCTCATTTTCAGAAGTTTCTGTTGCTAATACAACTGCACTAGCACCATTTCTGTGTAAATCAATTTGTGGAATAGGGATATTCAAAATCGCACGTGCGTGTAACTCAAATTCATTATAGGATTGCGTACCTGCCAACGTAACCATACCTGTATCGTGAGGGCGAGGCGACAATTCAGAGAAATAAGCACCTTCTTTGGTTATGAAAAATTCAACTCCCCAAAGACCAGCACCGCCTAAAGCCTTAGTAACATCAGCAGCCATTTGTTGCGCTTCTTTTAAATGCTCAGAATTCATAGGCATTGGTTGCCAACTTTCTTGGTAATCACCACGTTCTTGTCTGTGTCCAATTGGAGGACAAAACAGCGTTGGACCATTTTGTTGTGTAACAGTTAATAAGGTAATTTCATAATCAAAATCGATAAATCCTTCAACAATTACTTCTTTTAGGTCACCACGAGAGCCTTCTAATGCATAATCCCACGCTTTTTGCCAATCGGCTTCTGATTTAATAACAGATTGACCTTTGCCTGAACTAGACATTAAAGGTTTTACTACACAAGGCATCCCTGTGAATTTTACAGCATCTACTAATTCCTCATAGGAAGTAGCATATTTATATTTAGCAGTTCTAACACCAACTTCAATAGCTGCCAAATCACGAATTGCTTTGCGATTCATTGTAAAATTTGCAGCTTTTGCACTTGGAACAACTTGAATACCTTGGTTTTCATAATCATAAAAACGTTCAGTACGAATTGCTTCAATTTCAGGAACAATTAAATCTGGTTTGTGTTTCGCAACAATAGCATCTAATTGATCACCATTTAACATATCAATCACCTCAAATTCGTGAGCAACTTGCATTGCAGGCGCATTCACATAACTATCCACTGCAATAACATATTGACCTAAACGTTGTGCTGCAATAGCGAATTCTTTCCCTAATTCGCCAGAACCTAGAAGTAAAATCTTTTTTCTCATAAAACAAAGATATATAATTTGAGAAAGTTAGAGAAAAGTTGAACAAATGAAAAGCAGAAAAATTAATGTAAAAGGGAGATAATCTATAATTTGCGAAAATGATTCAAAAAAATAGAGTTAAATGGGGAAAATGCATCTAAGATTATGCGGTCAATTGAAATAATAAACCTAAATTTGCTACCTTTAAAAGTATAGTTATGTCAATTGGCGTTAAAATATTTGCAGGAAGAGGATCAAAAGATTTAGCAAATCGTATTGCAACATCTTATGGAACCACTTTAGGAGACGTAAAAGTGTTAGACTTCAGTGATGGTGAATTTCAACCATCCTTTGAAGAAACAGTTCGTGGTCAAGATGTATTTATTGTTCAATCAACAATGCCACCAAGTGATAACTTATTTGAGTTATTACTATTAATTGACGCAGCAAGACGCGCTTCTGCACGTAAAATTATTGCTGTAATACCTTACTTTGGATTTGCTCGTCAAGATAGAAAAGATAAACCACGTGTTGCGATTGGTGCTAAACTTGTTGCTAATATGTTAATGGCAGCAGGAGTTGACCGTGTAATCACAATGGACTTACACGCAGAACAAATTCAAGGGTTCTTTGAAGTTCCAGTAGATCATTTATACGCTTCTACTATTTTCTACAAAGAATTAGAAAAATTAAATGAATCGGGTAACTTGATTATGGCTGCACCAGATGCAGGAGGAGCTAAGCGTGCTAATTCATACGCAAAAGTGTTAAACACAGGTTTAGCATTGTGTCACAAAAATCGTAAGAAAGCGAATGAGATTGCAGAAATGACTGTAATTGGGGATGTAGAAGGGAAGGATGTAATCTTGGTTGATGATATGTGTGATACAGCAGGAACATTAACAACTGCTGCAGATTTATTTATGGAGAAAGGTGCTAAGAGTGTACGTGCATTTTGTACACACGCTATTTTATCTGGACCTGCATATGAAAGAATTGAAAATTCACGTATTACAGAATTAATTGTAACAGATACTATTCCATTAAAGAAACAATCTGCTAAAATTCGCGTATTACCAGTTGACGAGTTGTTTGGAGACGTTATTAAGAGTTTAGTTAATAACCAATCCATAAGCAGTCATTTTATAATTTCGTAATTAATAACCATAAATAAAAACAAATGAAAGTATCAAAATTGAGCGGTTTGTCTAGAGCAAACGTAGGGAAAAAAGATGCTAAAGCATTAAGAAATGCTGAAAGAGTACCTTGTGTACTTTACGGACAAGGAACTCAAGTTCACTTTTCTGTACGTAAAATTGATGTTGAGAAATTAGTTTTCACTCCAGAAGTTTTCCAAGTAGAAATCGATGTTGAAGGAACAACTGCGAAAGCAATTATCCAAGATATCCAACAAGACAACATTACAGGTGCAGTTAAACACGTTGACTTTTATGAGTTGAACGATGCTAAGCCAGTAAGAGTAGCGTTACCAGTTCGTTTGACAGGTGCTTCTCGTGGTGTATTAGCGGGTGGTAAATTGTTACAAGTTTTCCGTCGTTTAACAGTATTCGCTTTACCAGGTGATTTACCAGAAGCGGTAACTATCGACATTACAAAATTACGTATTGGTCAATCTATCCGTGTAGGACAAATTGAAGCAAACGGATTGAAATTTTTAGAGGCTGCTAACGCAGTTGTAGTTTCAGTTAAAATGGCAAGAGGGGCTGCAAAAGGTTCTGATGCTGGTGATGACGAAGACGAAGAATAAAAATTTCTTTACAAGAATTGAAAGCCTGGTGGAAACATCAGGCTTTTTTGTTTGGTATTTAGGAATTATTAGAAATATTGAATACCTATTATTTTGAATATTTTGTTTCTATCAATCTTTCATTTCTACTCCATTCACTCCAAGAACCTACATAAAGTTTAGGAATCTTAAATCCTGCACTTGCAATCGCTAATAAAGTATGACATGCAGTAACACCAGAACCACAATGCACAATGATATTATCAACAGAATACTTTTCAATCAATGGTAAATAAACTTCTCTTATCTTAACTGAAGAAATAAATAATCCCTCAATGTTTAGATTATTGGTAAATGGAATGTTAATAGCATTAGGAATATGCCCAGCTATCAAATCTAATGGTTCATAATTACCATTGTATCGATCTTCATCACGTACATCAACGATTAAACAATTTTTATTGGTAGAATAATTTTCAACTTCATCGATGTATGCTATCGGCAATTTCCATTCAGTTACCTCAATCTCTTGCTTTGATGCTCTTACTTCTATATGATTACTTGTTGGAATTTTATGGATAAGTGCATTCTTCATACCACCATCTAACACTTGTACTTTATTATGACCAATTGCCCTTAGCATCCACCAAAATCGTGCAGCAGCATTGGCTCCATTAGAATTGTCATAAATTATAACACGCGAATCTAAAGATATTCCCAATTTAGCAAGGGTCTTAATAAAGTCCTTCAAATTAGGTAAAGGATGTCTTCCACCAACCGAAATATCAGTTTCGATATTTACTAATTGAGTATTTAAATCTACAAATAAAGCACCTTTGATATGATTATTCTCATATAAGTTTTTCGCGTCTATACTATTGCTTGCATCAACGATAACTATATTTTCATCTGAAATTAATTCACGTAATTCAGCAGGACTGATTAAAGGATGATATACATTATTTATCTTCAATTACTTAAAATACTTTAATGCTTGCAGTACCTCCTTATCAACCGAATTAATAACAGCATAGAAACCATCTTCAGTCCAGATTTGTCTAGCAATTTCTGCCTTTAAGGTTTGTTTGATTAACGATTTACTAATTGCAAGTCCTTTTGGATCAATTTTAACCAAGTTATTTTTTTCAGCATACTTAACAAATTTTGTCACTAAATTCTCATCTACTTGGAATTGTTTTACAAAAGCGGCCACGTTCGACCAGCTATTTCGTTTATTAGCAACAAAGTCGAAAGCAAAATTTTGAAATGCAGAACCATAACGTAAGTCCGTGAAATACCAACTTGAACCCAATGTGTCTAATGGAATAAACACATCTGGAAAGATTCCACCACCACCATATACCACTTTACCTTTTGGTGTTTTGAATCGCAGAGAATCAACAAAAAGACTCGTATCTGCTTTATATTGTTCACCGTGCTCTAAACGACTAATTTGATCGCTCATATACGCCTCATAATCGTCTGTATATGGTTTTTGAATGCATCTACCTGTTGGTGTATAATAACGTGCAATAGTCAAGCGAATGTCACTTCCGTCTTTTAATAAGATATCCTCTTGTACCAATCCCTTACCAAAAGAGCGTCTCCCCATAATAGTTGCTCTATCATTGTCTTGCAAAGCGCCAGCCACGATTTCACTTGCTGAGGCAGAATTACTATTGATAAGGACAACCACTTTAGTTTGTTCCAATTCACCCTTTGATGTTGCTTTGTAAACTTGTTCTTTAAGATGTACACCTTTCGTTTTAACAATCACAGCACCATTCTTTAAAAATTCATCCACAATTTCAACAGCAGATTGTAAAACACCTCCCCCATTATTGCGTAAATCTAAAATCAGGTTTTTCATTCCTGCACGTTTCAATTTTTGACTCGCAACACGAAATTCCTCTGCCGTGGTAACCGAAAATTGATCGATTTTAATGAATCCTGTTGAACCATTCATCATATAAGATGCCAAAACAGAGCCAATTGGAATAGTTCCTCGAACGAGACGTTTTGTTATCTTCTGTTTATTACGATACAACACCAATTTTACTTCCGTATTTTGAGGTCCTTTTAACGACTTCATAACACCTTCATTTGTAATATGTTTACTCGCTACATTTTTACCATTTATAACAATGATTTTATCTCCTGCTTTAACACCTGCAGCTAAGGAAGGTGAATTAGGTACTACATTCGTAACACAAATGGTGTCACGTAAGAGAGTAAAACGCACACCAATACCACCAAATTCGCCTTGAATTTGTTCCGTTTGAGCACGCATTTCTTGAGGAGTGATGTAATTACTATGAGGATCTAGCTTATGCAACATATCCGAAATCGTTTCTTCGAACAATTTATCTGCATTGACAGAATCAACATACTTTGTGTTTAAAATATCAATGATATCTTTCACTTTTCCATAGCGTTCTTCACCAGTAGAAAGTGAATTACCCTTATTACCAGGAGCAAGTGTAACCCCTATCCAAATACCAACGGCAAGAAAAATAAACAATGCTAATGGTAGCAAATATTTTGGTGATGGTTTCTGATTATCCATAACTTATATACTATCTATTTGAACAACTTCAATACCCGCAGAAACTAAAAAATCAACTCCTACAGTATCTCTGTAATGATTCATATAAACTAAACGCGTAATACCTGCTTGAAGGATTAATTTACTACAATCTTTACAAGGAGATAAAGTCAAATATAACGTTGCACCAGCACAATTGTTTGTTGACTTAGCGACTTTCAAGATTGCATTTGCCTCAGCGTGCAAGACATACCAATGTGTATCTCCTCCATCTGTTTCACAGCAGTTATCAAATCCAGCAGGTGTACCGTTAAAACCATCAGAAATGATTGCATTATCTTTCACAATGATTGCACCTACCTTTTTGCGCGAGCAATGTGATAACTCCGCCCAGGTTTGAGCCATTCTCAAATAGGCTTTATCGTATTTTAACTGTTTTGCTTCTACGAATTCTTCGCTCATATTAATTTTCTAATGTGAATTTATATCCAACACCACGAATACTATGAAAAAAGCGTGGGTTTTTAGGATCTTCTTCAAAAACCTTACGGAAAGTAAGAATGTAATTATCTATTGTTCTTGATGTAGGAAATTGATCATTTCCCCAAAGTGCATCTAATATATCTTCTCGGGAAATTACCAAGCCATTTTTTGTATAAAATAAACGCAACAACTCGATTTCTCTTTTTGATAAATCTATGCTTTCATTTGAATCGAGGTGTTTAACTTGAAAAGTAGTAAAATCTACCAAATGATTACCGATTTTAATCCGTTCAATAGGGGAAGAAACTTCCTCAATACCTTCAACCAATACTTGAACACGAAGCAATAATTCTTCTAAATCAAAAGGTTTAGGTAAATAATCATTCGCACCAATTTTTAAACCAGCAATTCGATCTTGCACCGTTCCTTTGGCAGACAAGAATAAAATTGGAACACGGCTATACTTTCTGATTTCCTTGCAAATCGTTAATCCACTAACCTCGGGTAACATCACATCTAATACCACCAAATCGAAGGTATCCATTTCAAATGCTCTTAAAAAAGCCTCCGTTCCGTGTGTTATCACTTCCACTGCGTAACCTTCCAATTCCAGGTTCATCTTGATTAAATCAGATAAACTCTCTTCGTCTTCAACTACACAAATGCGTTTCATATAATTAAGGATTATAATTCTGCATTATCACGAATGATTGCTATCCATTCATCCACTGATTTTGCTTTTTCAATATTAAACTGTCCAGAAGCAGTTCTTCGTAATGCGATTAATGCAGCACCAGCATTCAACTTCAAACCAAAATCATTGGCAATTGAGCGAATATATGTTCCTTTAGAACAAGTGATTTTAAAATCAATTTCAGGAAAACGCTTTGTATCTACCTCGAATGATTTAATAGTAATTGTATTCGATTTTAGAACTACTTCTTGTCCTGCTCTTGCCATATCATAGGCTCTTTTTCCATCCACTTGTTTGGCAGAAAAGATTGGTGGAACCTGTTGTTGCTCACCTAAAAACGACAATCTGACTTCTTCTATCAGTTCGTTGGTAATATAATCAATCGGAAATTCTTGATTATATTCTGTTTCTAAATCATACGAAGGTGTTGTTTTTCCTAGTAAAAATGTACCAGTATATGTTTTATCTTCTCCAATAAATTGGTCGATTTTTTTTGTGTTTTTTCCAGTACAAATGATCAGTAAACCTGTAGCCAATGGATCTAAAGTTCCTGCGTGACCAACTTTGATTTTTTTAACACCTAATCGTTGTTTTATGTTCCAACGCAATTTATTAACTGCATCGAAAGAAGTCCAATGCAATGGTTTATCTACAAGTAGCGTCTCACCTTCTTGATAATCAAAATTGGAAGTAGTCGTTGGCATCTGAGTAAAATTGAATGGTAAATTTTGAGAACGAGAGTCTACAATTATTTGATAAAAGAATAGTATACGATGAATGCAATTCCTAACACGATTCTATACCATCCCCACATTTTAAAACCATATTTTTTAAGTACTCCAATGAAGAACTTAATCGCTAACATTGCTACAATAAATGCAACTACATTACCTAAAATAAATAAGAATAAATGATCTTTCGTAAAAAGCATTTCATAGCCTTTTGTTTCCACGATTAGGCCTGCAGCATTTGTTAACTCCCAATCTTTTAGAAAAACTGAATAGCAAGTCACCGCAAACATTGTAGGAACTGCTAGGAAAAAACTAAATTCAGCAGCCATACGCATCGTTAAACCTTGTTGCATTCCACCAATAATGGAAGCTGCAGCACGACTCGTACCTGGCATCATAGCCAAACATTGCCAAAAACCAATTGTTAAAGCACTTTTCGTTGTGATATCTTTCTCCTCATCGATACGTGTATTCTTAAAAAAGCGGTGTATGAACAACAAGATTACACCACCCACAATTAAGACAATCGCAATAGGTAGCGGCTTTTCAAGAACTGCTTCGATTTTATCATCAAAGAGTTTTCCAAGCACTAATGCAGGAATAACAGCAATGATTAATTTAGTGTAGAATCTGAAAGTAGAAAAATCAACAAATTTTCTCCAATATGAAACTACTACCGCTAAAATTGCCCCAAATTGAATTGAAACTTGAAACATTTTAACAAACTCATCATTTTCAATTCCAAAAATGGAACTTGTGAAAATCATATGAGCTGTAGAAGAAATTGGTAAGAACTCTGTCAACCCTTCAACGATTGCCAATACTATTGCCTGAACTAAATCCATCTTATTTGTTAGTTTCGTCAGAAACGTTCGTATTCTTTGGCTTTTTCATAATTGCGTAAATCATTACCAAATAACCAGCAATAATTAAAATTGGCGCAACAGTAATTCTCACAGGTGAAAACAATTCACTTGCGTTGAATTTTGTTGGGTCTGGTGATTCACCACCAATCATTAATATAAAACCTAATACATTGATCGCTAAACCAACTAAAAGAATTTTATAATTTAATTTTTGAAATGCGAAACGGTGATTAGCTTTATCCATTTTTTTATAATTATCTAATTAATATAAATCATCTAACTTCATACGTAAGTACTTATTCAAAGCAAACCACGTAGAAACTAAGGTAATAACAATCCCTAGTACTAATAGAATAGCGAAAAGGAACAATAATGTTTTCAAGTCAAATGCAATCTCAATAGAGTCAAGGAAATTGTTAAGTGCATAAAATAAACCCAACAAAATAGCCATACCCACGAGAGCAGAAACTAATCCTTGTAAAATTGATTGTACTATAAAAGGTTTTCTAATGAATGAAGCAGTCGCACCAACTAATTGCATCGTTTTTATCGTAAAACGCTTCGAGTATAAAGCCAAACGAATCGTATTATTAATCATTGCAACAGCAACAACAATCAATAATGCAGCAACAACTAAAAACAAGAAAACAAATTGTTTGAATCCTAAATTCACTTGTTCAACACTTGATTCATCATAGTTTACCTCATCAATTTCATCCTTGTATGCTTTAAGAATTTTATTCTTGAGTATCTTCATTCCTTGCTTGCTTGCATATTCCTCTTTTGGACGGTATCCAATTGTAGGAGGCAGTGGATTTGATTTTTCAAAAATGGCTAATATTTGATGTTTAGTAGGTGTATCACCCGAAAACTCATCCATAGCACGATCTGGGGAAACAAAATATACATCCTTAAACTCTTTCCAAGTGGATAGTTCTAATTCAATTTGCTTAATATCAGCAGCATTTAATTCAGGACGGAAGAATAAATCACCTTGTAAATTTTCTTTTGCTTGTGTTTGAATAGATTTTAATCCTAGCATTCCGCCGATTACCAATCCTATCATAAAAAGAACCAAAGAAATACCAATTACAGTTGAAATGTAACTAGTACGAAGTCCTTTACGGCTATATTTATCCACAGTTTCACTCATTGACGCGAATTTAGGAAT
>CANGHE010000053.1 GCA_947453545.1 Flavobacteriia bacterium | reverse complement strand
TTCGTCAGAAATTTTCGCGATGATATCTGCCTTTGTCATTTTTATAATGTTTTGATTTTCAAGGACAAATTTATATCATTTTTTAGTTATACCTTTATGTTTTGAGAAATTTTAACAAAAAAATATACGAATGATTGATTTTAGCCTACAAATAATTGATTGGTATAGACGAACAAAGAGAAATTTACCCTGGAGAGACACTAACAACCCGTATTTCATATGGTTATCAGAAATTATACTACAACAAACAAAAGTAAATCAAGGAATGAACTACTATTTCAAATTCACCAAAAATTATCCAACAGTAATCGATTTAGCCAATGCAGATGAACAATGTGTACTAAATGATTGGCAAGGTTTAGGATATTATAGCAGAGCACGAAATCTACATGCTACAGCAAAAATCATCCAAAAACAATACAACGGTGTTTTCCCTTCAAGGTATGATGAGATCCTTAAGCTTAAAGGAGTTGGCAATTACACAGCTGCTGCTATTGCTTCTTTTGCATACAATTTGCCTTACGCTGTTGTGGATGGAAATGTCTTTCGCGTTCTATCTCGAATATTTGATATCGACACACCTATTGATAGCAACGAAGGACAGAAAGCCTTTACTTATTTGGCAAATGAATTATTAGACAAAAATAATCCGTCAGAACACAACCAGGCAATCATGGAATTTGGCGCAATTCAATGCACTCCTTCAAATCCTGATTGCACATCCTGTATTTTTAACGAGAGATGTTTAGCTTTAAGAAACAATACACTTTCCGAAAGACCGATAAAAAAAGGAAAAATAAAAATAAAAAACAGGTATTTTCATTATTTACACTTTGAAGATCAAGATTCTATTATAATTCAAAAAAGAACAAAAAAAGACATCTGGCAACATTTATTTGAATTTCCATTAATTGAAAAAGAGAGTGAAATTGATGAAGAAATAATGCGAAATGAAATATTAGAAAAAATTGGATTAAAACCAACTAACCTAACTAAACTACCCAAACACATCCTTTCACACCAGCATATTTATGCAACCTTTTGGAATTTTAATAGTTTACCCAAAGAAGACTTTATAAATGCCATCATCATCAAGAAAAATGAGCTATCCTCCTACCCAATTTCTAGAATGATTGATAAATACCTTGAGAATGTTTAGTTTCTAGTGATTAATGTTTAATGATTATTGATTGATTCAATTTAGATAATTGTCTATTCTTTCATATATTTGTGTAAATCGGTTTTTAATACAGTAATTAGAAAATGCTTTCGACCTTGAATAAAGTCACATTAATTGGTAAAATCAGTAAAAAACCTGAGATTCAACAATTAGAAAACGGAGGGGCTTTATGCCGTTTTACCCTAATGACACAAGACTATTTTACTGATAAAAAAACCGGACAAAAAAAAGAGTCAAATGATTGGCATTCTATTGTTTTTTGGGGTGATCAGGCAAAACAAATATATCCTAAAATAAAAGAAAACGATTTTTTGTATGTTGAAGGGAAATTAAAACACCGAAAATGGATTGCTAAAGATGGTACACAACATAGTTCAGGAGAGATATTTGCGTATGAATACCTATTAATTGCAAAAGAACAATCCGCACAGCTTAGTATAGAAGCTATTTATCCAACGGAAAACAATCCGGAAAAACCAAAACCGTTACAAGAGTTTAATGCATCTGATTTAGATGAACTACCATTTTAATACATTATGAACCAATTTATTACTATACTACTAACAACAGAACCAAGCTTAGGAACAACCGCTATAGTATTATGCTCATTAACTATTGTTATACTACTTGCTTGCTCAGGATTAATTTCCGCTTCTGAAGTTGCCTACTTTTCAATGGGACCAGCGGATAAAGAAAAATTAAAGCTCGAGGAAGGAAAAAGCGCCGTTACCGCACGAAATTTATTAAATAAACCACAAGATTTATTAGCAACGATACTTATTGCCAACAATTTTGTTAATGTAGGCGTTGTAATCATATCAAGTTTTTTATTAAATGCAATTTTTCCTGCTGGTTCATCTCCATTGTTACGTTTTATTGTAGATGTATTTTTAATTACCACAATCATTTTATTGTTCGGTGAAGTTGTACCCAAAGTATATGCAACTAAGAATGGTTTACCTATCGTAAGCTTTATGGCTACACCATTAACAATCATATCGAAAGTCCCACCTTTCTCTTGGCTAAGACAATTTTTAGTGAACGGTACTGGAATTATTCATAAATATGCTAAAAAACGTGGTGTTAAAGTTTCTACAGATGAGTTAGAACAAATACTAGCTCTAACCAAAGAAGAAACAACATCTGAAGAAGAACACAAAATACTTGAGGGTATTGTGAAGTTTGGAATTACCGATGTAAAACAAATTATGCGCCCAAGAATGGATATCATTTCACTTGATAAAGAATTAAATTATACCGAAATACTTGAAATAATATTAGAAGCTGGTTATTCTCGTATCCCTGTTTTCGAAAACACATTCGACAATGTTATTGGAATCTTATATATCAAGGATTTAATCCCTCATTTAGAAAAACCATCTGATTTTGATTGGCATAGCCTTTTAAGAAAACCATTCTTTGTCCCTGAAAACAAAAAACTAGATGATTTATTAAAAGAATTCCAACATAAAAAAATGCACATGGCTATCGTGGTAGATGAATACGGTGGCACAAGCGGTTTAGCAACACTAGAAGATATACTTGAGGAGATTGTAGGTGATATAACAGATGAATTCGACGAAAAAGAAATACAATACACTAAGGTTTCTGAAAACACGTTTTTATTTGAAGGAAGAACATCTTTGGTTGACTTCTATAAAATTATCGAAATAGACGGAAAAGAATTTGAAAGTTTCAAAGGTGAAGCAGATACTTTAGGTGGTTTTATCGTGGAACAAGCAGGAAGAATACTTCGTAATAAAGAACGTATTCTTTTTGATAACTGCAAGTTAATTGTTGAAGCTTCTGATAAAAAACGTATAAAAACGGTACGTGTACAACTCCTAGAAACACAAGAAAATACTTCATTAGAAAACAATCTTTAAACATATGAAAATTACTTTATTATTGACTAGTCTTTTATTTATTCTAATTAGTTCTTGTAGTGGTGATGAATTACCAATCCCAAAACCATCTACTTATTTAAACATTAACTTACCTGAGCATAGCTACATTCCTTTTGATTCTGAATGCCCTTATACGTTTGATATCTCGAAAATTTATAGTGTAAACAATGTATCCTATGGAGAAGAAAAAACATGTCATAAAGACATTGATTTAGGTCCGCTTCACGGAACTATGCACTTTTCATATATCACAATGGAAAAGCCACTTTCGGAATATGTTAACTTCTCGATTGATAAAGTAGATGAACACAAAATTAAAGCTAATGCTATTGAAGATGAATTGATAATCCGGAAAAAAGATAAGGTTTACGGAACATTCTTTGAATTACAAGGTGATGTCGCATCCCCTTTCCAATTTTACCTAACCGACTCAACGAATCGTTTTGTTAGTGGTGTTGTGTATATGAATGCTAGACCTAATTACGACTCAATCAAACCAAGTTTGGATTATTTAAAAGTGGATATCAAACGGTTTTTGAATACGTTTAAGTGGAAGTGATATTTGCAGCTATAACTCCTTAAAATACAAAAATGATTAGCTTAGTAACAAGAACAAAATTACTTATTCTTGTACAACTAATTGTTTTCAATCATTGTATAATTGGTCAAATTCCACCCAATAATCATAGTTCGGGAACATGGAATTTAATTAACCTAAAGTATAACCTAGACAAATTCGTTTTTCTAACTTTTGAAGGACAATTACGATCACTTGGAACGTACACTGATTTCCATTATCATGAATTTAGTCAATCTACTAATCTCAGAATAAATCCTAACTTAATAACAACGCTAGGAATTGGTAAATACGACACTTACAAAGAAGGAGGGAATTTTATTACTCCCAAAAATAATGATGAAATAAGATTGTGGCCTCAATTAACCACATTTCAACGATTTGAACATATTACGATTGAACATCGTTATCGGATAGAACTTCGTTTTGCAACTAATAACTACCGAAATCGATACCGTTATAGATTAGGAATACAAATACCTTTTGGGGAACAAAAAGACGGATTCATACCTTGTAGTATCCAACTTAATAATGAATTGTTTTTCTCAGAAAACGAACCTTACTTCGAACGCAATCGATTACAAGGAATATTTAATTATAAGCCATCTAGAGTCATTAATTTACAAACTGGCTATTTATATCAATTTGATTATAAAATTGTAGACGAAATAGGTAGGTCATTTTTTATGCTAGGTATCAATTTTGAACTTTACAAGAAAAAAATCAATAAGAATCCAATAGAATGAGAATTTATTATTTAAATAAACAAATCAAATAATAAATACCAACAGCTAAAAGTGCACTAACAGGGATGGTTAACACCCATGCCCACAATAAATTGATTGTTACCCCCCATCTTACAGCACTTAAACGTTTTGTTGCACCTACACCGATTATAGAACCAGTAATGGTGTGTGTTGTTGATACAGGTATTCCTAAATTACTTACAACAAATAAAGTTAAAGCACCAGCTGTTTCAGCACAAACACCTTCCAAAGCAGATACCTTTGTAATTTTAGTCCCCATCGTTTTCACAATTTTCCAGCCGCCAAACAAAGTACCTATAGCGATCATTAAATAACAACCAAAAGATATCCAAAATGGCATCGTGTGGGAATTTACTTTTGTTATGATTTTGCAATCATCTTTTAATTTCCCTTTCGAAACATAATCATTAAACAAATTAGCCTGAGAATATTTTGCTGCCAACATATCTTTTCTAAAAATAACTTCGTTGGTTTCTGCATCGTAAATATTATCTCCCTTTGAATAAACAGTTAATTCATCTGGCTTATATTTCATCGTTTTACCATCTTGATTTTTATATGAAATCTGTAGCATTTCAGAAATCTTAAAATGATCAGGGATTGGCTCTGACACCTTCCCTTCCCTTTCTAAATTTCCATATACTAATAATGCCGCACAAATAATACCCATTACTTTTTGAGAGTCCGCCCCACCATGCCCCAAAGAAAACGCAGCAGAGGAAAGCAACTGTAACCTTTTATACATATTTGATTCTTTCAAAGCCGTTTGCTTTCTACCGTGAACCAACATATAATATATATATGCCAAAATAAATATAACTAACATACCAACTACAATCCACATCATTTCTTTCTTCATATCCATATATTGCACCATATAATCCATCAATAAATAGATTGCAACAGACAAAAGAACAACAACTACAAATTTTAAAAAGAACTTTCTACTTAATGTAATTAAAGCAATTGCAAAAGCGATAACGCCACCAATAATTGGCGCTAAAAATATGAAAGCAATAATAACTAAAATACCACTAGAGTCGATTACACTAAATCCTGCGTGAGCTACAGCTGCACCTGCGAATCCTCCAATTAACGTATGTGAAGAAGATGATGGTATACCTAATCTCCAAGTTAAAATATTCCAAAATGTTGCGGCCAACAAACCAGATAAAATAACCCACAAATCAATTGCATTATTATTTACAGTTTTAGCTACGGTATTTCCAACACTCATATCAAAAACCCAGAAAGCGAGAACATTGAATCCCGCTGCCCAAACAACTGCTTGAAAAGGCGTAAGTACTTTTGTAGAAACAACTGTAGCAATTGAGTTAGCTGCATCATGGAAACCATTCACTAAATCAAAAAGTAATGCAATAACAATGACAACAATAAGTAAGGTAAACATATTTATAAAAATTACGCGTATTTAACTACGATAGATTCTATTACATTTCCAGCATCTTCACACTTATCTGTAACAATCTCTAATGATTGGTATAATTCTCTTTTCTTAATTAGCATCTTAATATCTGATTCGTGTTCAAAAAGGCGGTCAATACTTAAATCAAAAATATCATCCCCTTGATTTTCAGCACTATTAATCTTAACTACACAATCAACAATTTTTTGAGTATTTTTCAAATTACGCAATTCAATTACTGCACTATTAACAGCAAGTACAGCATCCTGTATTACGATAGCCATTTTTTGAATTCCTTGATCATTTGGATCAATTTTATAAAAATTGATTTTTTTCGCTGAAGCATAAATGTAATCCGCTATATCATCAAGAGCTGTTGCCAAACTATGAATATCCTCTCTATCAAAAGGTGTTATGAAGTTTTTACCTAATTCAACAAAAATAGTATGGGTTAAAATATCATTTTGATGTTCTAAATCTTCCATCTCTTTGATTATAATATTTCGTTTATTATAATCAAATTCATTTACAACTAAAACTAATTTTTTAGCAAGAGATTCCAAATTTGCACTTGCATTTTCAAAAAGTGTGTAGAAGATCTTATCTTTTGGTAGAAAAAACTTTAATATACCTGACGCCATAATATTTAGAATTTGAATGTAAAATTAATTTAAAATTAATTAGTAAAAGCCACACAAAAAAAAGCGTAACAATAAATTAATAATAGAAAAGCTAGAATAGTATAAAAATCTATGCAAAACTAATACTATATCAATAAAATCTATCCATTTTAATTACTTGTAATGATTTGGTTCCTGTTTTTTAATTCATATAATTCAATTTCCAACTCCTTCATCCTTCTATTCATTTCTCGCTCCTTTCTTTCCATCTCTTCTTGTGTAGCATTCATTTCCTCCATATTTTGTCGAATTTCTTCTTCTTGCTCTCTCAAATCGACTGTTAACATTTGAGATTGTTGTAATAATTTCAAGGTGTTTTCATTCGTTTTAAGAGATGCAATAGAATTAGCTAATGTTTCTGAAAGCTTAGTTACAAAATCAATTTTATAACTTTCTAAAATATTAAAGGAAGCTATTTCAATTGCACCAACCACATTTTCATTTGAAATTAAAGGAATGATAGCTATACACCTTGGAGTTGCTTCTCCGATACCTGAAGTAATCTTCACATACTCCTCTGGAATTTCTGTGAAAAATAAAAAATCTTTATCAAACCATGCCTGACCAACTAATCCTTGTTTGAAGCGAATTTCATTTTTCTCTTCTAAATAGCGTTGTTTACCATAAGCATACACTGCTTTAACTTCCATAAAAAGATCATCTATATTGCCATCATTAACCACATATAGATAACCTTGATTAGCACCAATATACTTAATTAAACTAGACAAAATTGTACTATAAAAAAGGTCTAAATTCTCGGTGTTTCTCAATAAATCAACAAAATTAGCCATCCCTTCGTTAATCCAATTTCGTTTTTGATTTTCATCAGATACTAATTTTAATTGGTTATGCATAGACTTTAAAGAACTACCTAATACATCATTTGAATACTCTTCATCATAATTAATATTCAATTCACCCTCACCTATTTTTTTAGCAAAATCAGAAGCAATTTTAATTCTTTTTAATAGGTTATTAAAAGACAAAGAAGAGTGAGCAATTTCATCAACACCATGTACCGAGATTTCATTTGGGAAAGTACCATTCGATAAATCGGTTATTCTTTCATCAATAATTTTAATTGAATTAGATGTGATACGCGCGAAACTAAATGCTAAATAAAGCGCAATAACTAACTGAATAACAAACAATAAAATTAATTTTAAATACGAATTAAAAATAAGTTCATCAACTTCCCTTTTAATCGATAAGTTCATATTTAATACTTTTAACTCAGCTTCAACAAATGTATTATTCAAGTATAATTTTAAACCTTCAGAACTTGTTAAACCAATTTCTTTTTCCTCGGAAACTAATTCATGAAATTGTTTTTTGTAGGATAATGCATTTAGGTACAAAGCTTTATTTTTATTAAAAACACCTGCTAAAAAAGAAGCAAACTCTTTATCAAATTTAACAACATACTCAAGATCTTTTCTAAGTAAAAAATCCTTTTCATATCTTCTCAAGGTCAGCATTTTAACTTTGTCAAATGGAATTTCACCTTTTTCAATTGCGTGAATAGCCTCTCTCAAACGTCCTTCAACTCCCCAATTTTTAAACCCTTTATGGTGTAGTTTATCCACTAATTGAGTGAAGTAAATAGCATAATTAGTAACTTTTTTATTAATCGTATTTACCGAATCAACGAATTTAAGACTACTTATAACATCTGAATTCACTAAAAAATTCAAATTTGATTCCGCACGTTTTAATGAATGATTAAATGAGATAATATTTGCACTAGATTTATTCAAATAAAAGTCTTCATTAACTACATCGTTAATAATAAACTCTTTCTCATACTTTCGCATTTGAAAAAGATTTGTCGTTAACTCCTGCGTGTGAGATCTTGTATCAGCATAACGAGAAATATCTTTCAATGATACAATCATTATAATCATCAAGAAAACGGAAAGAAGAATAATTAAACTGTACTGAATTAACAATTTAACTTTTAGACTTTTTATTTTATCAAACAAATGTTTCATAGAAAACAAACAATAACAATACTCAACCTACTACCCATACTTAATTACAATAGCTTCAATATAGGTCGAGCAATCTTTACCTTTATGAGCAACCGTTTCAAGCAATTTAAAAATCTCACGTTGTTTAATCAATTCTTTTAAATCCTGTTCATCTTCAAACAAACGCTCCATACATTGATGAAAAGTATCTTGTACGTCTGAATTCAATGTTTCTACATGCTTAACGTGGTCAATAATATTTTTTACATTTTTAAAATTCCTTAATTCTTTAACTGCGTCCGTAATATCATTTATCATTCCTGTTACGGAGAGAGTCAAAGCATTCAAACCAACCCCTTCAGTTGGATTAATTTTATAAAAATGGATTTTCTTTGATATTAAATGTAAATGATCTGCAATTGATTGAATTGACTTTGCTAAACCATAAATATCTTCCCTATCAAATGGAGTAACATAATTTTTACTTAATTCAACAAAAATACGATGAGTTAAAACCTCATTGTTCAATTGCAGTTTTGTGATTTTATCATTTAAGTTTTTTCTTTCTTGATAATCATTTTCAGAAATCAAAAGAGTAAAAACTGAAATAATTTCTTGAAGATTAGTACTTACTTCTTCAAATAAATTGAAGAATAATTTTTTTTGAGGTTTAAGTATATTTAAAATTAGTGCAGCCATTTTTATGAACTTTATCGCTAAAGTACGACCTAATACACAACTATAAATAATATGAATAAACGCTAACAAATTGATAATATTGCTTTAAAGTAAAATCTCAATTCAACCAAGCAAGTTAACTTTCACTTAACCTTATAAAAAGAATTCATTTGATTTACTAGTAAACTGTCGTTTAGTACAAATATATTCTATCTATCAGCTTATTCAAATTCGTATGTAAGCTTAATAACAAGCTGTAAATTTTAAGATCTATGAGTATAATCATACTTTTTCATCTAATAGTTTTCAACTAACAACTAGTTTTAATGTATAATCCATCAAATATTTACACAATGAACACAAATACCGAAACCATTTTAATATTCTAAAAAACAATAATTCGTTTACAATTCACCTCTTGACGTTTCATTATCGATCAAAAAAAAATACAATTAATTTATAGCCAAGTAATTACAATATATTAACAATGAATTAATCAAAAAATAAATTTGAATTTAACAATTCTACCTAACGATAAGCTTCCTTTGATAAAAACTAACTACATGGATTTAATTTCGAAAAAAGAATTAAAAAAGGCATTAAACATGAGTGAAGAAAGAAATTCATTATTAATCGATTTGGCTTATAAAAAACTAAAAATAAAAGACATAAATGAGCTATATTCTCGTCACAAGAACAAAACAACAATTGAGTTTATCAATAATGTATTATACGATTTACAAATTGATTTAGAAATAAACAATGAAGATTTAAATAGAATTCCAAACAAAGGAGGATTTATAGTATTATCAAATCATCCGTTAGGTGCTTTGGACGGATTGATTGTCTGTAAAACTATTTTAAGTAAGAGAGAAGATTTTAAATTAATGGCAAACTTTTTACTCGAAAGAATTGAACCTCTAAAAGAAATTATTTTTCCCATAAATCCATTTGAAAATTTAAAAGATAAAAAATCAAATTTATTAGGTGTAAAAAAAGCCCTCAACTATGTAGAAGAAGGTAATTCATTAGGTGTATTTCCTTCATGAGAGGTTGCTGCATTCAAATTTTCTAAATTGTGAGCATCGTAGAAAAAGAATGGGATCAAATAATTAAATTTCTTATTCGTACAAATATGCCAATCTTACCAGTTTATATATCTGGAACAAATAGTACACTATTTCATGCAATGGGATTAATACACCCTCGACTAAGAACAATCAAATTACCTTCGGAACTTTTTAATAAAAAAAACAAAAAAATACACATCAAAATTGGTCACGTCATAAAAACAGAAGATTTAAAAAAAATCGGATCATTCAAAGAAATATCACATTATCTTAAATTAAAATCCAATATGTTAGGCAATTCAATCAAAATCGATCACTACTACAAAAAACCTATATTAGGAAGAAAGAAAAGAAAAAAAGAAATTATTCAGCCAATAGATAAAAAAAAAATAGTCGCTGAAATACAACAACTACCAAACACATCTACTCTAACTGAAATTAATGAGTATAAACTTATATTAATTCAATCTAACAACTGTCCAAACCTAATGTTAGAATTAGGCAGAAAACGAGAACTAACATTTAGAGCAATTGGTGAGGGTACAAATAAAGAAATAGATTTAGATCCATTCGATATATATTATCATCATTTAATAATATGGGACACTCAAAAAAATGAATTAGTTGGCTCATACAGAATGGGTAAAGGAGATGAAATAATGGAAAAATTTGGGATAAGTGGTTTTTATGTGAGTACATTGTTTGATTTAAATCAAAAACTAGGAATAACATTTCGAAGTAGCCTTGAATTAGGTCGATCATTTATTGCTGAACCATATCAAAAAAAACCAATAACGTTATTACTACTTTGGAAAGGAATTTCAATATTTATGAATCAAAACCCACAATTTAAATTTCTTATAGGACCTGTAAGTATTAGTTCTAATTACTCAAAACTTTCTCAAAGTTTAATTGTAAAATATTCAAAACAATACTTACAGGATAACTCACTAACAAAATATGTTAAACCAAAAAAAAAGTTTAAACACAAAATATTTTCTCAAAATAAAATAAACAATATAATTTTTGGAACAGGCGGAGAAATTGACAAATTAGAACAACTGCTTCAAGAAACCGACAACGGAAAAAAACTACCTATCTTACTCAAAAAATACATCGGTCTAAATGCTAAAATAATTGCCTTCAACATCGATACAAATTTCAACAATTGCTTGGATGGATTTCTGTTCTTGAATTACAATGAAATACCTGAAAATCTGAAAGAAAAAATCAAAAACTAATTGACACGATTAATTTGATACATATCAGTCCTTCTGTCTTTCAAATTTGTGACACTACCACAATTATGTAATTCATTAAGCAGTGATAAATCAACATCACAGATTAATATCATTTCTGTGTTTGGTGTTGCCTCCGCTTTAACCCCATTAGTAGGAAATGCAAAATCACACGGAGTGAAAACCGCAGATTGAGCAAATTGAATATCCATATTACTCACTTTTGGCAGATTTCCAACACTACCAGCAATAGCAACATAACATTCATTTTCAATAGCCCTAGCTTGCGCACAACGTTTGACGCGATGAAAACCATTTTGAGTATCTGTCAGAAAAGGAACAAATAATATTTGCATACCTTCATCTGCTAACAACCTACTTAATTCTGGGAATTCTGAATCATAACAAATCAAGACTCCAATTTTACCGCTATCGGTATCAAATGTATGTAATTTGTTTCCTCCAATCATCCCCCAAGAATAAGACTCACTTGGTGTTATATGAATTTTTCTAAATTCCTCTACACTACCGTCTCTTCTGCATAAATATCCAACATTGTATAAATGGTCATTTTCTATCAAAGGCATACTTCCTGTAATAATATTGATATTATAAGAAATTGCAAATTCTTTGAATTTTGACTTTAATTTTTTAGTGTATTCAGCCAATTTTCTAATCGCATCTGATTCAGGTAAATCATTGTATTTAGCCATTAACGGTGCATTAAAGAATTCAGGAAATAAACAAAAGTCGCAACTGTAATCAGAAACTGCATCTATAAAATATTCCATCTGCTCAAATAAAGTTTCTAGCTTGCTAATAGGACGCATTTGCCACTGAACCAACCCTAATCTAACATCTGTCTTTTTTGTCTTTTTTTCTGTTGTATAATAAATATTATTCCACTCCAAAAGAGTTGCGTACTCCATTGAACTTGTGTCATTAGGTAAATACCCAGTAATTAACTTCAATACGTGGAAATCATTACTTAACTGAAAAGTAAGAACAGGGTCGTAAATCTCTTTTAATTTTACTTTGTCTATATATTCTTTCGGAGTTAGTGTATCTGAAAACTTAGAATAATTTGGAATCCTACCACCAAAGATGATTCCTTTCAAATTCATCTGTTCACACATTTCTTTACGCTCGTCATACATTCTTCTTCCTAAACGCAAACCTCTAAATTCTGGGATGATAAATACATCAATCCCATACATCACATTTCCAATTGGATTGTGTGTTCCAAATTTATAATTATCGGTAATCTCTAAATAGGTATGATCTCTCTCTGCTAACTCGTAATCGATTAAGATGGATAAAGCACAACCTACAAGCTGATCATTCACAAAAACAACTTTTTGACCTTCTGGAAACTTTTTAAGTAATAATTTGATATGCTTTTCCTTCCAATACGAGTTTTCCATATCGTTATAAGCACTTTGCATTGCAATTTTAAGACTTGAATAATCTTCTATACGCAAATTTCTAATTTCAACTTTATTAATTTCCATCACAGCTATTTTTCAATAAATATGAAGAATTTTTGACCCTCAAATCGTTTGTGAATTACAATTCACAATAAAATAATAGTAACCAAACTAATCGATGACATACCGATAGATTTGATAATAACTAGATAAAATTAAGCGCGATTTTAAAGGTTAATTCAGGCAAAAAACAGAAATTAACATCTTGTATCGTTATGTTAATTTTAAGGGAAGGTTATTCAAAAATTAAATACATTAACATTCTATAAAACAATAAAATGAACAATTTTTCATTCTAATTTTATAAAAAAAACTATGAATCAAATTGGATTTCAAAAAGTATTAGCAAACGATCTTTCTACCTTTTTAGCACAACAAAAAGTACAATTTTCAGAAGAAAACCTTCTTAAAATAGATTTACACTGCCACGACTTCAATAGTAATGTTCCAGATGAATTAATGGGAAGAATTTTAGGCGTTCCCGAGACGTGGCTTCCAACTGAGGACCTCATCAAAACTCTTAAAAAAAATCAAGTTGGTGCAATCACAATAACCAATCACAACAATGCTCGTTCCTGTTTTGAACAAAAAAATCAAGGAATAGATGTTTTGGTAGGAGCTGAATTTAGTTGTATAGTTCCAGATTTTAATGTCGGAATACACGTATTAACTTATGGCTTTAACCAAGAACAAGAAAAAACACTTAATAAATTACGAAAAAACCTCTATCAATTCCTACAATTTTGCTGTGAAAACGATATCCCAACAATCTGGGCACACCCACTTTATCATTACAGCGTAAAAGGTGTTCCTTCTTTCGATTTTTTCCGAAAAATGGTTCTATTATTTGAACGATTTGAAGTTCTAAACGGTCAAAGAGATACGTGGCAAAACCTATTAGTAAAATCTTGGTTAGAATCTATTACACCTGATCAATTAGAGGCTGATGCAATCCATTTTGGTGTAAATATTGATCTTTATTGTAAAAATAGACATCGTAAATCAATGGCCGGAGGGTCGGATAGCCATATGGGTATTTTTTCAGGACAAACTGGGTCATATTTACACATTCCTGATTTACAAAAACGTTTAAAAACAGAATCGCCATCTGAGCTTGCTTTGGAAGCAATTAAAAATGGAAATATGTTTCCCTATGGGACTCATCAAGTTGCAGAAAAACTAGACGTTGCTTTACTTGACTATGTTTGCCAAATAGCAATGTATAAAAAGGATCCAGGGTTATTTAGAGTGTTATTACATAAAGGTACTTTAAAGGAAAAAATAGAAGCGTTAATCGTCTCAAATGCATTCTCAGAATTGAGTAGAAATAAAAAAACAATGCGATTTGTTCGTTTGTTTCACGATTGTTTTACCGGTAAAACACCATCTAAATCAAAAAGATTACTGCTTCCTAAAATATACAAACCGATATTTGATGAAGCAGTGCGTATCTCTAAATCACATCAATTACCGGCTGATGAAATGATTAAAGTGATGAATGAAGCTTTATTCAACATTTCATCATTGTTTAATGAAATTCTCTTTGAAAGATTGAACTTAAAAATCAACGAACTTATTGAAAATAAAACTTTTGAAAACCTAAAATTAGAAGATGTAATATCCAATTTGGAAGTTCCTTCTGACTTTCGAAATCTTATTTTCCCTACACAAAATAAGCAAAGCACCTCTTTTTCTTCCAAAGAATATGCAGGTTTTTTCAAGGGCCTTCCCTTTCCGTTTTTTGGTTCAACACTTATTCTTGGTGCAAACTTCACGAGTGCTAAGGTACTTTACAACAGTAGACCATTATTGAATGAGTTCGCTGAGAAAATAGACAAATACAAACATCCAAAACGTGTGCTTTGGCTTACAGATACATTTACAGACAAAAATGGTGTTTCCAGTGCTTTACAAGATATTCATAAAGAAATAAAAGCTCAAAACTTACCCATCGACATCCTTATATGTAGTAGTGAAATCGAATCGGATGATCATTTAATTGTTGTGAAACCATTAGGAGAATATACGCTTCCTTTTTACAAGCAGCAACCAATTCGCATTCCTAACTTTAATGAAATACACAGGCTATTTCACCAAGGAGAGTATGATCGCATTATTTGTTCAACCGAAGGCGTAATGGGATTAATGGGACTCTATTTGAAAAATGCATATCGTGTACCTGCTTCCTTTTTCATACATACCGATTGGATTATGTTTGCCAGAAAAGTTTTAAATTTTGACGTTCATAATTTAAATCGTGCTAGAAGATTTATTCGCGCTTTTTATTCCGGTTTTGATCAACTTTTCGTTCTAAATACTGATCAAAAAAAGTGGTTAACGGGCAAAGAGATGGAATTCAGTGAAGATAAAGTACATTTAACTGCACATTGGGTTGGTGATTGTTTTACACCCCAAAAAGATAATAGAAAAGAACTTTTTGAAGTTGAGAAAGATGTGCTTACTATTCTATTTGTAGGGAGACTGAGTGAAGAGAAAGGTATTAATGACATCATTGAAATTGGTCAAAATCTGGATGAAAATCAAACGAAATACAAATTGATATTTATTGGTGAAGGTCCTGCTTATCCTAAAATTAAGGATGCATTACCTAATGCAAAAATTATAGATTGGCAATCGAAAGAAGTATTAGCATCGATGTATTCATCAGCAGACATCTTATTATTACCTTCCAAATTTGATACATTTAGTTGTGTTGTACTTGAAGCATTAAGTTGTGGGTTGCCTGTAATTGCATATAATTCAAAAGGTCCAAAAGATATCATCATACACGAGGAGTGCGGTTATTTAGCGACAAGCAAAAACGAAATGCAACACTATTTACTCAACTTCGCTAGCGACTCAAAAATTAAAATAGCATTCAAGAAAAATGCTTTGAAAAGAAGTAAAGAATACAATAAGAAATTAATAATGAATGATTTATTATCCAATATGGGGCTCTAAATCAATTCATCACATTGAACGGTCACTACTTGGTGGCCGTTTTTACACCAAATCCAAATACCAAAAACCAGTTGTAATTTCATTTTCAGTAGCGCAATCGTACGCAGTATCATCTTCTTTTTGCTTTGCTACTTGGTATGTTCTG
>CANGHE010000052.1 GCA_947453545.1 Flavobacteriia bacterium | reverse complement strand
GGACCCGCATTGATAAGTAAGCGTAAAAATTTCAACTGTTTGAGCGTAGCGAGTTTTGAAATTTTAGCGTCGTTCGATAGCGGGTAGTCGAATTTCCAAGGACTAGACTTTTTTTGCTTCTTGTCATGCTGAGCTTGTAGAAGCATGGGGCAATGCAAAAAAGTAAAATATATTAACCGTAAAGCCACATCGAATGTGGCTTAAAAAAACCAAATCAATATGAACCAATTCTTAAACCAAATCATTGACTGTCCCCTACCTGACGATCAATTCTACAAAGAAAAATACACCAAACGTCAAATCGTAATCCACCATACCGTTTCCAACGGTAATGCGAAAAACGTCATAGCATCGTGGCAAAAAACCAAAGAAAAAGTAGGTGTTGCCTTTGTGATTGATCGAGAAGGAAAAGTATATAAAGCATTTAGCAGCGCACATTGGGCGCATCATTTAGGAACCAAAGAAATCAACAACACCATTTTAAACAAACAATCGATTGGCATTGAATTATGTTCCTGGGGTGAATTGTCATTCAAAATGGGTAAATATTACAATGTAATGAATCAAGAGATTCAGAAAGAAGATGTTGTTAGTTACTTACATCCCTTCAGTGAGGTAAAGTATTTTGAAAAATATACGATCAAACAAATTAATAGTCTCGAGGAAATTTTGTTGTATCTATGTGAAACCTACAACATTCCTAAAAATTACAACTTGGAAATGTGGCAGATTACACGTAGCGCGTTATCGGGTGACAAAGGTATATTCACACATGTTTCTTACCGAAAAGACAAAACAGATTGTCATCCTCAAAAAGAGTTAGTCGAAATGTTGCAAAAATTAAATCGCTAAATACGAAAAGGTGTCCGATTTCGAGACACCTTTTCTATGGATAACAAATTAAATAAAACCATGGTCTTCTCCATAAGCAACCATTTCTGAAATACTTTTAATCTTTAATTTTTTAAAAATATGATAGCGATGTCCTTCAACTGTACGAAGACTAAGATTCAGTAATAGAGCAATTTTTTCACCATTCAGACCTTTAGAATACAACGAAATTATTTGTACTTCTCGTTTAGACAACATCTCACTTTGTAAATAGGCTGTTTGATTTTTATTAGCAAGCAGTAGGTCCTCAAATAGAATATTAGCAACTTCATTATTGAAGTACTTACGTTTTTCGAGTAATATTTTAATCGCAGTGACTAATTCATCTAACGTTACCGATTTTAATAAATAGGCTGATGCTCCATTCAAATAGGCTTTTTTAATGTAATTTATCTCATTATGCATGGACAAAATGATTACAGGTGGTTTAACTATTCGTTTTTTAAGAACTTTTAGCACATCTATTCCGGTAATCTCTGGCATCGAGATATCCATTATGACAAGATCATAACGGTTTTCTGTAATTTTCAGCAATGCTTCTTTTCCATTTTCTGCTTCATCAATTTTAACTGGAAACTCTTGTTGATTATTGAGCATTAATGCGACTCCACGACGAACTAATTTATGATCGTCCGTTATTAATATCTTTAGTTTTTTCTCTACCATCTGATTGGTGTTTAGCTTTCGAATTGTTTTTTCAAAAAAGAAACTAGTAACACCCAATTAGGAAAAAAGTCTAATGTCAATTGGTGTAAACTTTCATTTACGAACCTACAAAAGAATTTCAACAAAACAATAAAACACCTAAAATTGAGGTGTTTACACGTTTAAAAAAGTATAAATACGTAGGGTTAAAGCGTAAAACTACGCAAACAAATAGGTTGTTAATTTTAAGAGTAAATCATCCTATTTATGAGAAAAAAATCTGTAATCTGCAATTTGAAATCTGCTATCTGTAATCTCCAATCTGTAATTTGAAATCTGTAATCTGTAATCTGTAATCTGTAATCTGCAATTTGAAATCTGTAATCTGCAATTTGTAATTTGTAATCTACTATCTGTAATCTGCAATTTGTAATCTGCAATCTGCAATTTGAAATCTGAAATCTGAAATCTGAAATCTGCTATCTACAATTTGAAATCTGCAATCTGCAATTTGAAATCTCCAATCTGCTATCTGTAATCTGTAATCTACCTCCAAAACCTATCAAAGTTTATTTTCAAAAACGTAACGAACCAAATCAGATGTTGTTTTAAGATTCAATTTCTTGAGAATACGTGAACGATGTCCTTCGATTGTGCGTTTACTCAAATTATAAATCGCAGCAAGTTCGTCATTAGTCTTCCCTTTGGCTAAACTTTTTAATATTTCGATCTGCCTAACACTCAAATCTGTATTAGCTTTGATACTTAAATTCTTTGAAACTTCATCTGCAAAAATCATTGATACCTCTTGACTCAAATAACGATTCCCTTCAAAAATGGTAATGATAGCATTGATTAACTCATCTTTCTCAGATGATTTTAGAATATAACCATTAGCATCGTATTCAAGTGATTGACGTATAATATCAATTTCTTTATGCATTGTTTGTACAAGAACAGGGGTTGAAATTTGATGTGTTTTCAGATATTTAAGCACCTCTATTCCTGACATATTTGGCAAGGATATATCTAAAATAATAAAATCAAAACTTTCGTCTTTGAGCAAATCAATTAAATCTTCTCCACTTGATACTTCTGTAAATATAAACTTATAGGTAGATTGATTCGCTAACATTAATTTAACGCCATTTCTTATCAACTTATGATCATCAGCTATGAGCAATTTTACAACTTCCATGATTTAGTGTATTTGGTCTATCTATTTTTTAACTCTTTTTGCGTTGAAATAAATTAAAATTCAACTCAGTGCCTTTTCCTGGCGTTGATGTAAACTCATAACTTGCGTCCAATGCGTGTAAACGCTGACGTATATTATGTATTCCATTATTTAATTTCACTGTGTTCATATCAAACCCTTTTCCATCATCTAACATTTTGAGATGAAACAACTGGCTCTTTTTTATATATCGTATTATTATATACACTGTCTGTGCTTCTGCATACTTCAAGGTATTATTGATAAACTCTTGAATGATACGGTAGACAAACAATTCATCTTTCTTGTTTGAAAAAATGATTTCTGGATGATTTGAGGAAACAATAAATTCTGGTCCTATGTATTTCAAACGTTCTGTTAGATTGAGAATACCTGTTACTATATTTTTATCTTCCAAATGGGAAGGATACAGATTAAAACAAACTTCACGGATTGAATTGATTGAATCGTTGATAATATTGGTTGTAAATGCTATTATATCGTCATATGCTGTTGAGCGTTGTGCAATCCCCATACTTGCATTGATATGCATTTTAATAGCATTTAACTCTTGACCCAATGAATCATGTAAATCTTTTGCTAATCGTTTGCGTTCTAAATCCTGTCCATAAAATGTTGCACGAAGCATTCGTACTTCTTCTTCTTTCTGACTAGTGATATCTTCTCCAATTATCAAGACTTGATGTTTTCCTTCAAAACTTATTTTCACTAATTTATAACTGATATAGATCGGGTTTTCTTCCCCTGCATTCCAGGTATGAATAAATTCTTCTGACCTAAGTTGACTTTGTTTGAATGCAACAATTTTACTAACAAATGCATCGGAATTAATTTCAAATATTGTGGTGATTGTATAACCTGAAAGTGTTTGGTAAAATTGTCTCGCTGAAGAATTCATAAATCGAATTTCATCCAAATCATCGAAAACAAAAATATGATAGGTGATCGAGTTAAAGATTAACTCAAAATTATCTCTAGAAACTACATTGGATTCTAACTCTTCGATATAAGTATTAAATCCATAACTGATGAGTGCTAATTCTTGATTGTTATAATTCACTGGAAACTTCGAGAAAAAATCTGATTCCATACAGTATTGTAAATGCTGTATAAAACGATCCAAATCTTCATTCTTTTCAATAAGATTTTGTTCAATACGAAGTACGGATTGCAAGATCGTATCCAATCCTGTTGACTCTAAATCAAAAGAAGAATCAGATTCTAATTCTCTGATTCTTCTTAAGCATGCGATGATTTGATCTATTTTTTCTTCTTCAGGCATGAAGTTGCTCATTTTTTGTTTTAATGTCCTTCAGCCAGATAATTGCTTCTCTTTTATCTATAAATGCTCTAAAAGGTACTTTTGGCTTTTTAAGCATAATGAAAATATTAATTATGAATGCTTGTAACTTGGAGGAAATAACTGCTGCTGAAGCATGCAAAAATTCTTGACCGAACTTTTCAGCATAATCTCTCCCATCTTTAGGCATGGACATTACTTTAGTGAAATCGTAACACCAGTATTGAAATACTCCTGCTGAAAGTTCATGACGAAGTTCAATCAATTCTTTTACTGTCTGTGTATTCAACTCAACTTGAGCACTAAATTCATTGAAAAGGATTCCCTCTTCAATCCAAAAGCGAACATAATCATTTTTTATTTCATTCATAAATTGGAATAAGACTCTATAGTTTCTAAGTTATACGTATCGTCAACTTTCATATACGCAAACATAGGAATTGTTTTTGATAAATATTTCTGTTTTTCAAAATCAGCTGAAAACCCTAAATATGACTTTCTTTTCTTTAAATCATTTCCGCGTTTAACCATCTGATATACCGCTTGCTTGTAGATGTGATGGGAATCAATGTAAGCGTAATTTAAACCCATAACCAAAGGTGTAAATGTCTCTTCGCCTTTAAAACACCATATACATGCTCCTACTTCGCCTGTCTCTTTTATTTTGATTTCAATAAATTCGCAAGCAGGGTATTTTGATAATACTGCTGGTGTCTTTTGGGGATAGCCAAAGAAATTATAAGAATAGTTGTGCTCTTTTACGTTGTTAAATAATCGGTGATACAAGTCCGATTCTTCCGCGGTTAGTTGGTCTTTGTAAGTAATTTCGAACTTATCGATATTACGAATTGCATACTGCTTAATATTGTCTCGTTTCTTTTTGGAGGGTATCAAACGCATCAATTCATCTACACTAGACCAATATTCATTTTCTACGATATTAGCATTCGGCATATGTAGTATGGCATAACCCTCATCTGCTAGTATGGAATGCATAATACTTTCTTCTTTAAAGTCCCTGAATATAACCACCTTTGCATCGATTCCTTTTTTCCATTTACTTACTTGGGAGAACATTGCTTGAATCGCTTCATTCCACAATGGATTTTCTGTATTAATAAATAAAAAATCTCCCTCGGCAAACAATGATCCCATTGCTAAAGTTTTAGAACACAAATAATGTGGATTTGTTTTGCGAACTTCTTCTATTTTTTTGGATATGTTTTCTAATGATAGCATATCATCTTTGTAGATAGCACCTGTGAAAAAAGTAGCTAGCACCAATGTATCTGCAGCATCTTTTACCAAGATATAATGAAAACTCCAATTCTCTTCTGGTTTAGCATTCCCTGTAAAGATTTCTTCCATACACTTCATTCCTGAATGATTAAAGTTCCCTCTATCTTGCATCACTGAATTCCATAATACAGGATCAATGTCTTCAATAGTAGTGTATACTTCTGTTTTCAAAGTGGTATCAGCCAAAGGCTCCTCTTTTACTGGAACTGATTGTAGTAATGGAATATTGAATACATCATATACACGCTGAATATCATCTCCCTCTTCTGCAATTGCCAATGGTAAGTGATAAGCCAAAGCATCTGCCAATAATTTTACATCACTCATCGTATTATGGCGTGTAAGAGTAAAACGCAAACCTGACTTGTCATTGGGCACAACAGGGAACGTTGCTGTATTTACATAGATTCCCTCTTCCAAAATTCGATTTACGAGGTTATGAGTCACTTTACTGCTTCCTGCTCCAATAAAATATATTGGTGCATCAGGCGAAGAAGTATTCGTAATGTTTTTCTCGACCAACAAACGGTTCATATAATCCATCAAACCTCTCAATTCAGCTTGATATTCATAGATTTCAGGTGATAAGTGAATTTTCGCAGAGGCAATAGCTGCTCCTACATTCGCTGGTGTCAAGGGATGGGTATAGGTGAGTATACCTCCGTAGGTATCGATTTTACGATAGGTTTCTGTATTAGCGAAAATAGCTGTTCCACCGACACATCCAAATCCTTTTGCTAAAGTAGATATCAAAATGATTCGGTCACTTACACCTAATTTTTCAAAGATATTTCCTGCTCCATTGGTTCCACCCCACCCCATTCCATGGGCATCATCAAAGTAAAGATGCAACTTCGGATATTTTTGCATCAATTCTTTTAAGCGGTCTGTATTGGGTATATCACCGTGCATAGAATAAACTCCATCGGCCATATACCATATTCGGTTGTATTTGTTTCCCTCTTCTTTTAACATGTCTTCCAATAAATCGTAATTGGAATGACGTACCATTTTAACTTCTGTTCCTTGTAATTTAGCAAACTTACATGGGTATTGAACGCTGTAGTGAACTTGCTGGTCTAAGATGATTAAATCATCTGGTTTGATCAGTGTACCGATTACAGACAAGTGTGCTGTGGATGTGGATGTGTATACAATTGCTTTATTACCTTGAAAAATTTGTGAAATCAATTCCTCCAATTCCTGGATATAAGGCGGACGAACATAAGCACGAGACATCGATAGTTGTGTCCCAAATTTATGCAGTAGGTCTGATGCTCCTTCAATCAAAGCTGGGTGTTTTTCTAATCCTAAATATCCACAGGTACCAAAGTTCACATAACGCTTTTCGTTAATATCAAAAAAAGTACCATCAAAATACTGTTCTTGTGAATTCAAATGCATTACCCCTTTATTTTTTGCTGTCGTCCAAATATGGTCAACTGTGTCTAAAAAATTGTTGTGATTAATTTTTGCCATCGTTCTTGTTGTGTTGAGTTAGAATTTTAATCTTTTCCTTCTACCTATTTACGTGTATATGGAGAAGGGAATTACCCTAATTTAAAGGATTGATTTCAATTTATTGCAAAACAGAATGTATTTGAGGTGTGGTTACGTGGGTATACGTAATATTACGCTATTCAATGACGTAATTATACGCTAAAAGAAAAACACAGACAAGTATTGAAGACACTTTAGCTACTGCATCAAAAATAAGAGGTTAATACCTTTTTCTGTAATGAATATCAGACAGCAAGTATAATATAATACTATAAAATCAGGTAAAACCACCTACAAAATCGAGTAGTAAAAAAAATACTAGATACAGCATGAGTGTCTAATTTTGAAAATGAATATCAGATAATTAAACTAACAAGACAAAAAAAAATGGAAAAACTTAAAAAAATGGGTATCGCGTTAATCCTTGGGTTAATTATGTCATTCTCATCAAATTCTAACGTATATGTATGTGATAGTTCGACGAGCGTTGCTTATCACGCAAGTGATTCATGCAAAGGACTAAATAAGTGTAGTCATAAAATCATTTCTCTATCAGTTGCTGATGCTACAAGCAGAGGTAAAAGAGCGTGTAAAATTTGTTATTAATTAAAAAAATAGAAAAAATGGGAGTAGTACTAAAATCAGATTTAGTTTTCGAGCATTATTATAGTTGGACAACAATAAGCGGTGACGACCCACGTGTTACAGGTGAACCAGATTCAACAATGTTCAATAGAAACGAGGGCTACGAGGTTCTATATCTAATCAATAAATTGGCTGAAATTTGGGGACTATCGTCAAAATACGATGGATTAATAATGGAAAGAATGATTAAAAACAATTTACCTTCTGATATTAGAAGCCAAGAAAATGTGAAGAATTGGATTCAAAAAGAATGGAGGAATAATTAAGGAATACTATTTCCTAGAACAAGGAAAGTTAGCCTGTTTTGTTGAGAATTTGGATTGATGATGAATATATATCACAAAGAATACATTAGAAGATTTCAATACAAAAAGTAACTTTCCAACAAATATAAGGATTTGCAAAGGTTGACTAACAAATAAGGAACAAAAAGGGTGAAAATGGATGAAAAAACTACAGTGAAAAGTATTATATACTTATTGATTAAAGCAAATTTTCTTGTCATTAAACTTAACCAAAATAGGTAACTTAAATATCTTCTGATAACTCAAAACTGAACACTTTATGAGAGAGTGTCATTTTAATCTTCCTTAAAAGCACTTGGATTATATAGTTCTTTTAATTCTTGAGGAAGTTTATAACCATCAATGTCTTTCAATAAAGAATACTTTTCTATTCTTGATTTAAAATCTTTAAAATCATTGCTTGCTATTGCGTTATAAAAGATAAAAATCAATTCGTCCGGGTGTAATTGTGCTCTCAAGAGTGATGAATATGTTTCTTTTCTCTCATCTAAACAATGTTTGTCAATAGCTTTTAAGCAATTATGCATTACTTTCATATAAGGAGAAGAACTCCCTTTTATATCGTCGTATACAGACCAAAATGATTTCTCAAAAAGTTCGATATTATTTGAAGTTGGATTATTTTTTTTCTCAGATTTATAAACTGATTCAATATCTTTATTTATTCGGAAAAGTGCTTTTTTCCCTATAAGGTTTGGTCGACCTTTTCTTTCAATGAGTGCTTCTTTCTCAGATATAGAATCAAAAAGTATCTGAAACATATTTATGAATTCTGTTTGTTTACTTTCTAATGTTTGATTATTAATTATATTGTAAGTTAGAATTATTGAAATAATTCCGATTAACGGACTTAGAGCTCCTCCTAAGAAATCTCCAAAAGTTCCCCAGTCAGCATTTTCATTTGAAAATCCTGCATTAAAATGAGTGAAGTACTTATAAAGCAAGAATGTGTAAACAATGATTACAAAGAGTATTACCCAATATCGTTTAATCCATTTCATATTCATCATCTATGTTTGTTATTTCTAGTGAAGGCTCGACAATTATTGAACAACCTTCAGAACTAAATTCTTGATAATTTAAAATACCAACAGGGTATTCATATCCCTCTAATGTAATTTTAAGATTATTATTACATCTATCGCATATAAGTTCATGTTCCCATATATATTGAATCTCATACCCCATGCTTCTCTCATCTGAGTTTATTTCAGGGTCATCAATATCTTCAGGGCATATGTCATGAATCTTTTGACATTTCTTACACTTTATTTTAATTTTTCCTATTATTCTCATTTCTTTAAATATATTTCTTAATGTAAAATTTTCCCTACAATTATTATTCTTAACTCTAATTTAAATCATGATTATTTGATAATTTTAACGGTATTTATATTCCAGAAATATCTATAACTTTAATCCCGAAATGTCTATAATTTCTCATTTCTCTAACAGCTTGAACTAAAGAATACTTTGCAATGTTCGAATCACTTAATTGAACTTTTTCTTCAGGTGATTTTTCTTTATATGAATAATTGTTATAAGCCATTACAAATTCAATCTTTATTTCATTAGCAAGGATTTTTTCATATAAATCACTAACATCTATCATGTTATCTACGTTTAGAGAATTGTACTTTGTTAGAGTCTCTTTTAAGAAACTACTTCCAATATTGTTATACAAGTCATTCCATAATCTTTTAGCTGAGAGAATAACTTGGATATAAAGATTTCGCATTTGAGTATTAAATCCATTTTTAACATGTATAAAATATAATGTTTCATTCTGCAAAACTAAAATATCACATAATTCAATATTTTCCTTAATCACTTTGTCTAAGATATAATAACCATCTCCATTATGTGCTTTATTATAAGTGTATTCGTCCCATCCTTTTTTCCATTCAAGTAATATAGGAACCTCTAATCTATTTTGTCTATAAGTATTTACTGCGTCTTTTTCAATTTGTTCAAGAAATTTTTGATTCAGATAATACCATTTATTATCGATTCTAAAATACTTTCTAGAATTGTATGTCATTTCACATACAATGTGAGAATAAAAATTGCCAAAAGTCGTATCATTTCCATTAACAACCCCAACTATGTTTAAATCATAGAACTTTGATCTAATGTAAAATCGATTATTAATGTCATCAAGATTGTTAAATATATGTGCTGTACATTCAAAAAACAATCTATCTTTATCCGTAACATATCTATCGTTTTTACTCCAAGTTTTTTTAAATCGAATTCTAAACTCATCACATTCATAGAATTTTTCAAGTTTCACTGGGTTAACCAATTCAATAACCTCATTATTTAATTCATCAAGTTTTGAAGGATTGTTATGTAGTAAGACCTTATCTACAAGTTTTTCCAATAATTGATTATCTAAGTTCTCTTTTAGATTATTATCTTCTATTCTTGTGAACAAAGTCAACTGAACATAGTTAGATTTGTCAGATTTTATTTTATCAATATCTACTACTAATTGTTTAAGTTCACTAAAATTTAATTGTTTTCTTAAAGTGAAATAAGAACCGATTTCCATTATCGGTTTGTCCTCATCAAGTTGATATTTTTTAAATATTCCATCCTTAAGTTCATTTCTAACTATGACCTTTATCTTTTTAGGAATTTCAGAATACTCCAATGATTCACTAATTCGCTGGTCGTAATTAAAAGTATTATCTTTTTGAGAAATATTACCAGCTACACCACGAGTACTCACTTTTATTATTATATCTTCAGATGGTTTTGCAAAATGTTGATATAAATCTATACCAAAATTATTATCAATATATTTTTTAATTACACTAAAACCACTTCCTCCGACAGTACAATAGATGTTACCTTTATAAATAACAAAAAGTACAAATGAAAATTCAATAATTTCAAAGTTACCATCGTCAACTAATTCATTTGGTAGGAAAGCTTGCCAGTAATCTAATTTCTTTGGTTGATTATAACAATAAGTATAGAAATCAAAATCTGCTTCTTGATGATATTTTAGAGATGGTTTAACAACTTTTAAATCTAGTTCTTCAGCCTTTAAACCTTTTTTATGGTTATCACGAATTTCCGAAATGATTTCTTTAGTTGATTTGCCAGTTATTTCGAAATAGTTCTTGTCTATTTGAAAGATTTTTAAATTAAATTTCATAAATTAATATTGATAGTTTTAATTGTTAGAAATTGACAAACTCTTAAAAAAATCATATTAATAACTAAAATAAGACATACACGAAGTATTTCAATAAAATTACTTTTCATTTTATTTTCAAAACTAAACATTTTAACAATTTTCATAACTATTTCTTAGTCATTTCTCTACACCCTAGCAAAATCGGCAAAACTTACTTTTTCTAGGAAAATCTTTACTTATATTTACAGTGTTTTGTCTAAATTAATCAAAAATCATTTTACAAAAATTCCATAGAATTGGTTAAGCTCAAAAGTCCTTTCATAACTTGTCTTTAAAACATGAAAAAGATTAGTTGTTAGGTATTCGCTCCGATTTTATAGGTTAAATTCTGGTTTAATAAATGTCAACCCGTTTTTTTTCATTGTTCTATAATTATCTGTTAATTCATTCCAAGGTAAAGTTTCATAGATAAAAAGCCAATATCTATCAAAATCTTCTCTTTTTAAAGTTTTGGATAGGTCTATATATTCTTTGAGATACGCTTTTTTATTGTACTTTTTATCATACAAATATGAAATCATTAAAAATATGCAGTCCAAAGATTTTATAGAGTCTTGTTTTATCGTTTCAATTTCAATGTTAAAATCATATTTGATTGCCCAATATATTGCGTAAGAACAAGCTTCATATATTTTTCTATTATACCCATAAACATAAATGTCTTGTGCTATTCTTTTGATTAAATTTTTGTCAATTTTATGAGGTTCAAAAACTTTTGACTCAAGAAGATTTATTAAATATGGATATAGCAAAACTAAATGGTGTATTTGCTTAATGTAGTATTCTTTTGCGTTTCTATCTAAATGCTTATTTGATAGAATTTTTATGGCATAATTTAATATTGACGCATCAGAATTTTCGTCTAACATTAGTTCGATTGCAAAATCAATGAAGCCTTTTAGTTCTTTAACTCGAATTGCCTCTTTAAAATTTACAATATATGTATTTGTAAAAATAAAATGATTCAATTTATTTACCCAATTCTTTACACTTGCTAAAGGTAAAGGTAAGATTTGAGACTTCTTACTATTTAGTGCTAATTCATATTTCTTTAGTTCTTCTGATAAACTCAAAAAGAATCTATCTGCTTCTTCGTGTGTGTCAATATAACATGTATAGTCATCTACATTTCTGATGTATTTAAAACCTTGTTGTGTTAGTTCGAAATCAATAGCAACGAGTATAATTTCTGAAATTAGATTTGAAGAATGTGGTCCAATTAATACTCCATTTGTTTCTCCGTTTTTTAAATTACGTGTAGAAAAATCAATTTGATTGAACCACTCATTCTTGTCAATAGGTTTTAATTTTGATTTAGCAAAACTTTTACCTACTAATGCCCAAGAAATTGAATGACTATAAATACTTGGAAAACAATTTGAAATATCTGCCAATGCAACATATTTACTCTGAATTACAATATCCTGCTCTGGTTCTCCATCTTTTGAAAAGTTTTTGTAGTTCATCTCAAAAAGTTCGTGTCTGTTTTCGAGCTTTCTTAAATGAATTCTACTGATTTTGAAAGTATCATTTTTTGTTTTGTTGTTAAAGTAATTCTGCAACTTAGACCAATTTTCCGCTAAACATTTCGCTTGATTTGAGTATGCAAATGGTTCTGGTATGGCCAATGGTCTTGGAATGTTAATATTCCTCATGCTTGAATATCTTATAAAATCTTTTGGCTTTTCGTTTATTGGAAAGATTAGTGTTTTAGTAAATATTAAAAAATCAACACTTGTAAGAAAATTTGGAATTTTTTCTGCAAAAAGACCATACCCAACTAAACCATCATATAAGTCGATGTCTGTAATTTCAACTTTGTAATCAATATATTTTCTCATTCTAAAATTCTTAGTAGGTTTCGTTTTTTAGGATTTTACTTAACTTATTTGCTGTAAAACTAGGCTATGTTGTCAAATTTAACTAATAATGATAATTTTCATAACTATTTGTTAGCCTATCTACTACAATCCCACCACATTCCCCAAACCTTACTTTCTCCTAGAAAATCTAACCTCTCAAACCTACCACTAATCCCCCACTAAGCCAAATATCCCCCTACTCGATTTTATAGGTACCTATACTTAATTCAACACATTTACAAACTTCACATGTATCATAATCTTGTGTAATTAAAAGAACCTCAATATATTCTTTTAGAAAAATTCAGATTTCGAGAATTATAGTAAAATTGCCAATTTGAAATTTAAGAGCCACACCATTAGTAAAGTTACGTTAGGAAGCTACCTACAAAAGAAAAGAGAATAAAAAATTTGGTCTTAAGCATGATGAAAAAAAAAATATCGAAATCAGTTAGTAAGCAGAATTCGATTAGTAGAATTCAACTACTTCTTCAACACCCTCCCATACTTTTCATGGACCATCAATACAGAGTCACCATAGATTTTTCTAAGAGTAATTCCATCGTATGCCTCCTCCCCTTCGCGTAAATTGAAGCGCATATTATCGATGGTAAGAATTGCGAGAGTACCTTTCTGTGGATTACTTTTCATTAAACCAAAATACCTCATCTTAGGCCAGCGGTGTGGTTTAGGTGGGTCAGGTTGTGGTTTGACAATTTGTTGCACAGGTGCTGGTTGAGGAGCGGTTCCATTCATTTCATCTGAAGTTGAATTATGCGTTGTCGAAGCATTCGAATGAAAAGGATCGCGGTAATTTGCTTGCAAGGCGAAAGTATCCTTTACAAACTGCTTGCGGAGTATAGGAGACTCATTTTGTGTTGTAGCAATGGAAGTATCAGCCGTTAAATTATCTTTAATACGAAAGAATACTTTGTACCAAATCACACCAACAACAATCACTAGCACAAATGTAAGACCTTTGTTTTTCATACCTCGATTAGAACGTTAAAAATTGAAAAACGGTGGATGGTTGCGCAGAATTTCCTGCAGCATCTTTGTTCTTCACACGCCAATAATAGGTTTGCCCTGTAATTAGACTACCCAACTTGATTTTTTTGGATTGACCTTCTGTAACATAGTAGGTCGATACAATCGTGTTAAAATTCACATCCGTTGCTACTTCAATTTGAGAGCTAATTGCTGATTGATATTGCGCATTTTGTGTTCCATTATTCCAAGTGAAACTAGTACTATCGGATAAAGTAACAGTACTGTTATTTGTTGGTGTTAACAATGTAGCTTGATTCGGGGCTAAAGTGTCAACCGAGAACTTCCCTGAATTTTGTGTTAAATACGTAGAACCTGAATTAACTAAAACCCTCCAGGTATACTCTCCTGGTGTTAAAGGCAATAAGTTAGAAGGTAACGTTTTATCCAAGGTATTTCCTGGTTCCATAGTATAAATACGCGTTCCTGTTGTGAAGGTACCTCCTTTACGTAATTCAAATTCGTAGTTGTCTGCATGGGTAACTGCTTGCCATGCAAAGCGACCATCGAACGTTTGATTTACAAATGCGTTATTCGTTGGAGTGGTTAATACCAACGTAGATGAACCTGTTTTAACAGAACTTTTACCCACCCAAAAACGGATAGGTCCCAATACGGTTGAGGTATATCCTGCATTGATTGCTGTGAGTTTATACTCGTATTGATTAGAGTCCAAGGCAAAGGCAAAGGTTGTTTTGGTAACCATTGTATCAAGTACATAAGAGGTCATATTTGCAAAACTAGGCATCGCAATTTGTAGGTGGTATTTTGTCGCGCCTTTTACTTCATTCCAAGTAAAAGTAACTGGACTTTTGGCGATGGTATCATTTAAGGTAGGAGTTATCATTTCTGGTGTTTCTCCTGAAAGATTTTTCGCTACAATATCTTTACAGGAACTGAGTGTGGTTGCTCCCAACAAGAGGATACCAAACAAATGGATAAGCGTACTACTATTAACGTTCATAATTTTGCAATAATAAGGTGGTGTATAATTGTTCTTTTTCTTCGGAATTGTATTTCTTAAACTCAAAACTCACATTGACTAGCTTTGCTAAATCAAAGTGTTTTTCCAAGGTATAGAGAAAGCGTAAGGTCGGTAAAAACCCTCCTTTCAAAATGATGCGATGGGTATTTACGGAGAAGTCTGGGTGTTTGTAATTCAGTACTTCATCTACTTGATATACGATAACGTTACTGCTATTTTTCTCTAAAAAATCCAAAAATCCTTGTTGTACTTTTTCAATGGTACTATTTTCTTTACCTAATAATTTATTCAAATAGGAAATGTCGCGTTGGGTAGTGCGAATAGCATCAACGGCATGGTGTGCATCTGCTATTTTTTGGGTAAGCTCTTGCTTATATCCCAGCGTTTCCAAGGTAATCTTAAATGCACGCTTGTAGCTAACGGCAACCAGCAACACTGCTATCAATAAGAGTGCATAGTTTTTTTGTTTGTAGCTATATTGTTCGAAAAAGGTCATTCTTGCAAGGTAATTAAGAGTTTAAAGGTTGCTGTTCCTTCTGTTTTTAAATAATTGACTAACTGCACACTTTGTATCCACGAATAGCGATTGAGTTTATTCATCCATTCTTCTAACAATTCACTGGAAGGTGTGGTACCGACGATGTTGATGGTATGTTTTTCAAATTCAACTTTGCGCTTTTCTTTCAATGACTCTTTCAATGGAAAAATCAGGGCTTCTTGCAAATCAATGTTTGCAGGGATTGTCTCAGCAATTTTATCGACATAAAAAGTAAGGAAATGTTTTTGATATACTCCTGAATTATCGACCAACAATTCCTTGCGTATTTTTTCTTGTTTTAAGGTTTCTAACAGAGAAAGATTGTCATTATTAAGGGTTAACTCAACTTCTAAATCAGCAACCTCTTGATTGAGTTTGTTAACGTAGAGATAGTTTCCTACTAAGGCTAGGAGCACACTAAACACCAAGACTAAACCGAAAAAGACGAATTGACGAAATTGTGCGTATTCGTTTTGTTGTTGTTGAAGCTGTTCAGTCAATAATCCTTGCTCAAAACAAGGGTGTGTTTGATGTAAAGAGGTATAGATTGCTTGTGCTATCAATGGTTCTTTTTCGTAAAAAATACCGCCTAATTGTGTTCTATGTATCGCTTCTTCGTTGCGTTCTACCTTGATTAATTGACCTCCACTAAGTTGTATCGTATAGTCCAAGGTTATCAATTCATCGGCAGAAGCAAGTGTAAGGATAGGTACAATTCCACCTGTGATACTCATTACAAAAAACTTGTTTTCTGTAAAATGGTTAATCAATTCTTCGATTAATTTTTTACGGAAAAAGCTAACTAAAATGGTAGAATCATCGTGGTAGGTATTGAAATAAAAATCATCCTTGTCTCCATTGACGATCAATTGTTCTTTATATCCTTGAACATATGC
>CANGHE010000051.1 GCA_947453545.1 Flavobacteriia bacterium | reverse complement strand
GTATACCACATGATAAAACCAGGATATTTGCAATCCTATTTGAATGAGTTTTGCTATAAATTAAACCGAAGATATTTTGGTTTTAAATTATTTAGTCGTTTGATTATTGCTACAATAAATAATTAGTGGTATAATTGTGATTACTCAAATTAATTTATTAAATAGTGATATTAATTCAAGTTTTTTTTACGAATTAGCATATTTAGATTATCAATTCTTGAATACAACAAGATTTATTATTAATGCCCATTTTTACAAAAACAATAAATTATTACAAGGAAAATTAAATTATTACTTTAACCAAGATTTAATAAAAATTATTGATAATAATGAGAAATGTATTTTAGCGTTAGAGCGCGAGCATCTTTCTCCAATTATTTTTTTTAATGAAAAAATTGAACACGACATATCCTTAAAAAAATCAAATATCGTATCTAATTTTCAGAAGTTTGATCTTGAGATTAATAATGGTCAGTTTAGTGGGAAATATCGATTATTCGATCAAAATAATAGGCTTATTAAATCATTTGTGTTAAAAGACAACCTAATTGAAGGACCAATTACGTATTATGATTATCAAATACAAAAATATACTACACATTCTAATTATGTGCACGGAAAGTTAGATGGGCTTATTATATCTGATGATGGTAAAACAAAGTCACACTACAAACTTGGAGTGAAAGAAGGACTTGAAACCTTTGAACGAAACCCGAATTATTCAGACTCCATTATTTATTCTGCAGGAAAAATAAACGGACGATTAATTTCATATTCTTTTAATTACGAAGGACCAATATATAAATGGATTTATAATTATTATTTAGACCAGCTGGAAGGAAAACAATATTGTGTAAAATTAGGGCGAATACCAGATACCATAATAGTGAATAATTATAAAAATGGAATGTTAGATGGACAAAATACTTATAAGTTTGGTTATTACGATAATGTTTATGAAAGTGCTTTTTTTAAAGAAGGCAAGAAAAACGGGGCCTACCTTCGAAGTTTGAAAGAGGGTAATATAAAAGTAGTTAGTGGGGTTTACGTAAATGATACCCTCCAAGGAAGGGCTGAATTTTATTATCCTAACGGTGTAATCCAAGCAAAAGTCAAGTATAAAAACGGAAAATTGATAGATACCATTTATTATTACGATTCCTTAGCGCAATTAAGTAGAATTCATCTATTGAAAAGTAATTTGTTTTCTGAGGAAATACGATATCACAAAGACAAGGTGATTTCTTCTTTAAAAATAGACACAATAAACACCAAAATTTGTTATGACACTATAAAATTTCCTGTATATACTTCATCATTTTATTCGGAATATTCAAATGGTATTGATGACAATTTTATACGAACGCATTACTCGTGTGACGATTGTTGTGATGATCATTTGTCCTTTGATTATCTAAAATTCAATGAAAAAGGAGAGGTGATTGAAAAAGGAAAATATACAAACTCTTCTTATACCGAGTTGTTAGATTATAAATCGGGAAAATATTCTAATCTTTTCAAAGAAGGTAAATGGATATATTCATTCCAAAAAGAAAAAATATATACCATTGAATATTATCCAAATGCTATTCGATTAGCATCTAACGAAAATACAGATTCATTATATTTTTACCCTACACAAAAAATCACTCAATACGCAAACAAACGAAAAAGTAAAGTGCTCTGGGAAAAATACGTCATCGAAAATACCTCCCTCTACAACTGTGGGGATAAAGAAACCTATGAAATCAACACCTATTACATAGCTTACGAAAAAGATACTTCCATGCATTTGCGTAATGGCTATCAGAAAAATTACTACCCAAATGGAGTTCTCCAAAGTGAAGGGATGAATAAAGCTGGCCTCCCAACGGGTGGATGGAAGTTTTACAACGATAATGGTAGCTTAAGAGAAGCAGGAAATTATAAGGATGGCAAACGAGTAGGACGTTGGTTGGCGGGTGATCTTTCCAAAATCAACTACCTAGGCGACATCTGTATGGATATGAACGACCCAAGAAATGTCGCTTTACAAAAAGAATTGGAATGTCAATTGGATATTGAGGAAGCTTATTACGATTATGGATATGTGATAAGTAGGAATTATGTGCGTGTAATGAAATGAGAAGATTTAATTTACATTTATGAAATGAAACAACTATTTATCATTATTGTCTTATTCAGTTCATTTCTATTGAATGCTCAATTTTTCAATAAGAAAATTGGTGAAGTAACCGGGTTAGTGAAATTTGCAGTTTGGGAGGAAGATACCAATGGTACAGTAATTCAAGGTAGTAAACAAGTGCTTTTTCAGCATAACTATTCCGTTGATTTAGTACAGATTAAAAATCCTCAATCTATTTCGGTTGAAGAGTTTAAACAAAAAATGTTTCAATTTGTAAGTACGCCCAAAACGGTTGTGAAGTTAGCCAAGATCTCTTGGAAAGATAGTGTGACAGGTGCTAAGAAAAAAATTATTTTACATCGAAAAACAGAAGAACAGGCGTTACAGCTTTCATTTATTAAACGGAACGGTAATTGGTTGATTTTTAAAGAAAATATTTCAATTGTAGGCGATACAATATTACCAATTCCAAAACGAGTCTTGTTGTTTGTGAATGGTTATCGTGGATATGAGCGGGAAGAAAATGAGAGTGATAATTTGGTTACCTCCAAAGATCGTTATCATTATTGGTACAAGTTGGATGACCGCTTTATCGATACGTTAAAACCAACTGAAAGCTATTATTTGGATGGCAGTTTAAGCGTAAAAACTTCGAATCATCGCAATACCATTCGTTTTGTGAAAAGTTTTTATTTAGCGAAGCATTTTGTGAGTAAAGGCGATTCCTTAAAAAATTATCGCTCACGTTTGAATGTAGATCCAAACCCAAAAGGATTTTATTACCGCAAAGAGAAAGGTCGAATAGGCGGAAAAGCACTTTTGTTAAAATTACATCAACAACAAAAAGATACGATTGATATTGTCTGTCATAGTATGGGGTATGCTTACGCGTTGGGTATGATAGAAGTTTTGAAGGATCATGTTGTTTTTGGAAATATGTATATTCTTTCACCCGAAAATGGGGGGCAGGATGGTGCTGATTGGACACAGTTTCAACAAGCTTGGCAATATGGTAGTAATTTGGATCAACCAAATCCAGACCCGATCTGGGAACAAGATGGTATTGCTCCACAATGCGAAGTGAAAGGGATGATTTATGACTCAAAACATGGAAGAGCTTTCATTCCTAAAACATGGGCAAAGAAAAATTTCGTCGATAGTCACATGCCTTATAATTACGACTGGATTTTTGAGCGAATTAAGAAAGGGGAGGCGGGGTATATAGAGCGTTAATTCTTAATCGCAAAAATTGAATTGATATAAGTTTTTATTCGATTAACATCTAAAAAGTCAAGTGCTTTATTGGCAGACTTGCTCAACTTATCATGAAATAGCTGTGATTCAGTCAAGAGGTTTTTTTTGTCTTCGTCTGTTAATTTCATCGATTTGAAAGCGATATTAAGTTCTTTTAAAGTGCTTCTGGTTTCATTAAATACTGATGAAAAAACTAATGATTTATTTGAATATATTACATTTTCAGTATTTTGTGAAATATAATTTTGTTTGAATTGAGCGACAGGAGTAGATCGATTAGGAGTTGAATCAGGAATTATTGCTAGATCATTATCAGTTTGAGTATTATTTATTGTTTTTTCATGAGGTATAGCTAAATCTACTTTTAATAATTCTTGTTTAATTTGATTGCGTGGTTTTATCTCTTGTTTTCGAGGTGTTGGATTAATTGATGTTCGTGTTACTAATTGAAGTTGTGGATTCTTATTTGTATTTTTTATAATACTAGATTGATATTTTTTTTGTTTATTTTCTATTGTATTTGATTGATAAGTTAAGTAGATAATTCCAACAACAGAAGCTGCGGCTAAAATAGAAAAATAGGGAAATAAATTCCTTTTTTTTCCTTTTATAAGAGAAGATTTAAAAGGGTAGATTATTGATTGATCCGCATGAAGTTTCGTTTTTGAATATAGATTAAATTCATATTGATAACGTTGCTCCTTCTCTATCAAAGCAATTAATTTTTCATTCTCATTTTCACTCAATAAACCTTCAATTTTTTCAATACATAAGTTTGAAAATTTGGTTTCAACTTCAGGTATTCTTAGGATCTTACTCTTAATTGTATCTGGTAATGTTAACGTATTATATTCTTTGATTGAGGTGAATTCAATATCCTCAATCTGTAATTCAGGATGTATTAATAAGAAAGAAAGAAACTCATCTGTATCTTTTGAGTTTAGATTTCCTTCGATGTAGTCTAAATAATAAGCTTCGTAATTTTCAAGTGTTATTTTCATACTACTAAAGATTGATCTTTTAATATTCCTTGCAACGTTTTTCGAGCTCTGAAAATATACACTTTCACTTGCGATTCACTTAAATTTGTAATTTTCCCTATTTCTTCATAATTATATCCTTCGTAATCACGAAGTAGAATCACGCTCTTTTGAATTTCAGGTAATTGTTCTAACGCATTGTCAAGAATTTCTTTTAAGTCAAATTGACTACTTGATTCATTATAGGTGTGTTGGTTTGCAAGTTCTTCACTTGTAAAACGTTTTTCATAGGTTACAAAATTTCGAATTAAATTGATAGCAACTGTAAATAAATAGGATTTACCTTTACTTACTTCAATTGTTTCATGCTTTTCCCATGTTTTTAAATAGGTGTTTTGAACAATATCTTGGGCATCCATCTCATTTTTGAGATGTTTCAATGCAAATCGGTAAATACCATCTGCATGAAGTTCAACCAAGTTATTATATTCAGATAATTTCAAAAGTTTGATTTTTTGTATTAGACAAAGTATTATTTCAAAAGTTACAAAGAAATAAAAATAAAATTAAATAATAAAATATTTATCTGTAAATCAAAGTTTTAAAAAATAAATTTAATTAAGTTGTAACTTTTTTAAGATGAAATTATCTTACATAAAATCAAATATTATAATTATGAATGTAAGAAAATTAGTTATCTATGTCTCACTATTATTTTTGTCGCAGAATTCACTTGCACAAACAGTAGAATCAGATAAGGATACAACAAAGAAAGGTAAGGTGTCTCAGGTTAATATTTCCTTTGCAATGACCGCTGATTTTGCAGTTGGTTATACACATTTGAATAATTCATTTGTAGACAATGGCACTGATTTAAGTGGTAATTTAATTTTTAAATCTACGAAAGAAAAAAAACAGTATTTGAAATTTGGTATTGGTTGGGATTATCAATTTTTAACAATTAACAGTAATAAATTATTATTTGCAAATAAAGATTCAATATGGATGAAAGATTCAAATACTCAATTGAAAACGAATAGTTTGAATTTATTTTATCTTAATTTACCTATTATTTATCGCAATGATATTGTACCTAATCTTTCATTTGAAGTGGGAATGAATAATAAGTTTTTATTAGTCCAAGAAAATTTATTCCGTCAAAATACACCTTATACAACTGTTATGACTGAAAACTTCTATCAAAACACAAAGTTTAATAAATACCAAGCAGATATTTTTCTTCGAGTAAAGTTATACAAAAACATATTTGTTGAGGCGAAACAATCCTTGACAAAAATTGCAGATTATTCAAACTTTAATAGCAGACCATATTCAATTTCTGTTGGTATAAGATTTTAATTAATAAAAAAAAACTAAAATTATAAATATGAAAAAATTAAGATATTTTTCGTTAGTAATATTCTTCTTTGCTATGAATCAATTGTTTGGTCAAGAGTATACTAAAGATTCAGTTCAAAAAAACTTTGAAGCAACTGTCAATTACTCTGTATTGACAAATATGAATAAATACCTTGATAATGGCAAATCTTTTGGAATAGTCTATCTATGGGGAAATAAAAATGTAAATAACCTAATCACGAAAATTGGATTTGATATGAAGTTACAACTTATTGGCACTTCAAAAACAATTGATTTTAATCGAGATTCATTATGGGCTTCGAATTATACAACACCGCATATATCAGGAGCAGATAATAATGGTGTATTAAATTTTCAATTTGGTATACCTTTATCAGTCGGTTATCAATTTAAAACAAGAGGTGAAAAAGATAGATTAGAAGTTGGTTTAGGAGTAACAACATATTATACATTAAGTTATTTGACAGAAACATATACAGTAAATGAAAAAGAGACTACATATAATCAGTCAAAAACATCAGACTTGTCCTTCATTCAACAACCAATTAATTTTAATGCCACTTCCTCAATTAATTATATAATTAATAATAATTGGATAATTGGAGCGAATACTAGCTATTCAATAAATTCAATGTTTAAAACTAATTATATGAGATTTAATCCATTATCTTTAGGAGTGTCTTTAGGAGTTAATATTAACAGAAAAAAAAATAAGTAACATGAGAAAAACAGCATTAATATTTTGTTTATTAATTGGTTTTACTTCTTTTTCTCAAGAGAGTGAATCAGATAAAAAAGATTCTACGCGATTGGTTATCGGTAACAAAGTGTATAAAATATATCATAAGAAAGGTGCGATTGATAAAATCGAGGTTGAAGAAAAAGATACTACAAGCAAAAAGAAAAAGGATGAAAATACAGAAGAAGTTAAAAATTGGAAAAAGTATGGTCATTGGGGGGGAATGGATTTTGGTTATACTTCTATCTTAAATAGTAATGGTGGAAATTCATTTCAAAAGCAATCATTTTTAGAGAATGATCCTTCGAAATCTTTTTATGTCTCTTTAAATTTAATTGAACACAAATTTCCTATTATTGGTAATTACGTTGGAATCACAACGGGATTAGGGTTTGATTGGAAAAAATTAGGAATTAAAAATAATCTTCAACTTAATTATAACGCTGATTCTTTGTGGGCTGTAAAAGATTTGTCTTATACATATGATAAAAATGTATTACGAGCGACCTATATTAACATACCATTATTTCTTGAGTTTAATACAAGTTCAAATCCGAATAAATCTTGGTTTTTTATGGCGGGAGTTGTTGCTGGAATGCGCATTGGTTCGAAATTCATACAAACAGTGAGTGATCATAATAATGATGTAAATAAAAAAATAAATGGTGATTATGCTCTTAATCCATATAAGTTAGATGCTTCTTTACGTATCGGATATAAGCATATTGGATTATTTACTAATTATAGTTTGATACCAATGTTTGACACGAAACGAGTTGAAAAAGCGTTTCCGCTTACATTTGGATTGTCATGGGTGTGGTGATAATATAAATTTAAATATTGGAAAAAGGGAGGCAAATTTGTCTCCCTTTTTTGTTTTATATAGGTATTTATACCTGATTGTTAAAAATTTTATAGAACTATTTAAAATTAATTCCGAATTTAGACGTTTGATTTATTGAGTTTTATGAGACACTATTTTCTTTCTTTCTTATTAGTTATAAGTTCCTTTTTAAGTAATGCACAAGTATTAAATACAAAAGTTGAAAAACAAAACATACCATTTAGTGAGAATATTATTGTAGATGACAAAACACAGCAAACACGTTTCGTCAGTTTTAAGCCACAAAAAGTCAGAAAAGATTGGGAAAATGGTAATTGGATTAAAAATCATTTTTTCTTTTCAGGAAACGAAGAAATTCGATTTGTAAAGGTAGACAAGGATCAGATTGGAAAATTTCATTATCGATATAAAAAATTCTACAACAATTTTCTATTGGAAAATTCTGAAATCATTGCACATGTTTCAGAAAACTATTTAGAATCAGTTAATGGAGATTTAAATTCTGTCAATTTTGGTAATTCCACATTTGAATTACTTCCATATAGTGCATTTCAATTAGCTTTAAAACAGATAAATGCAGAGCGTTATGTTTGGCAGGATAAGGAACAATTTGAGTTTCTGAAGCGAACAGGTGCATTAAAAGGAGATTCAATTACAGAGATTGAGAAAGTCTATATTCAAGATTCTAAAGGTATTTATCAAGCAGCTTACAAGATTGATGTATATGCAATAGCACCTCTATCAAGAGCTTATGTTTATATAGATGCACGTACAGGAAATTTACTTTATGTAAATACAAAAATTCATTTTGCTGATAAAACAGCTACTGGAAATACCAAGTACAGTGGTGTACAGTCTTTTACAACTGATCAAGTTGCTTCTAATAGTTATAGGTTGAGAGAAATTAAAAGAGGAAGGGGAATACAAACATTAAATATGTTAACAGGAACAGATTATTCTACTGCTGTCGATTTCACAGATTCTGATAACAATTGGACAAATACTAATTCAAGTCAAGACGAAGCCGCATTAGATGTTCATTGGGGAACAGAGTTGTATTATGATTATTTTTTAAATACATTTCAACGAAATAGTTATGATAATTCTGGAGCGCAATTAATGAGTTATGTTCATTACGATAAAAATTATTTAAATGCGTTTTGGAATGGTTCAGCAATGACTTATGGTGATGGAGATATTACTACTATGTCAGCGCTTACATCTTTGGATGTAGTGTGTCATGAGTTAACCCATGCAATTACTGAACATACTGCAGGTTTGAATTATCAAGATGAATCCGGCGCATTGAATGAGTCATTTTCAGATATTTTTGGAACAGTATTGGAACATAAGGGAAGCCCAGCAAATGCTGATTTTTTAATTGGAGAAGATTTGTCTCCAACACATCGTCCTTTTAGAAGTATGGCTAATCCTAAAGTTTGTGGAGATCCAGATACCTATCAAGGAACTAATTGGGTTACAGGAACAACGGATAATGGTGGAGTACATACAAACAGTGGTGTCCAAAATCATTGGTTTTATTTGTTAAGTGAGGGAGGTAGTGGTGTAAATGATTTAAATAACTCATATACTGTAAAAGGAATAGGTATAGATAAAGCTGCTGCAATTACATATCGTAGTTTGTGCACATATTTAACTTCAAATTCACAGTATAGTGATGCAAGAACGTATTCAATTCAAGCTGCAATAGATCTGTATGGTGCATGTTCGCAAGAAGTGTTATCCGTTTCAAATGCATGGTATGCAGTTGGGGTAGGTACGATAGGGTCGCCGACAAAAATTACAGCTGATTTTATTGTTTCACAAACTTCATCATGTTCATTTCCTGTTACATTGACTTTTACTAATTTAAGTTCAAATGCCACAAGTTATAAATGGGACTTTGGAGATTTAAGTACTACAACAGTTACAAATCCAGTACATATTTATCAAAACCCGGGTGTTTATGATGTTAAATTAATAGCAAAAGGAACTGCTTCTTGTGGAAATACAGATACAATATTTAAAAAAGCATATATAACGGTTTTAAATGGTGGGGGGCCTAAATCAATTAGTTGTCAACCTAATACAACGAGTGCTTGTTGTGGTAATGGTATTTCTAATGTAAAGTTTAATACAATAGATAACGCTACATTAGGAGGAGTAGATAGCTACAAAGATTATTCTTGCAGTAACATTACGAGTGTCGTAAGCGGTATAACATATCCATTTACTATTAAATTAGGTAATACAACCAATGAATTTGTAAGAATTTATATTGATTATGATAATAGTGGTGATTTTAATAATTCGAATGAATTAGTTTACAATGGGAATGTTGCAAAGTTAACCCATACAGGTAACATAAAAATTCCTGCAGTTACCAATTATGATACACCTCTGCGTATGAGAGTAATATCAGATTCTTATATTTTATTAAATTCATGTAATAACGTTACTGTAGGACAGGTAGAAGATTATACAGTATTTATTTCTGAAAATAAATCTCCTTCTCAAGCTGATTTTGTAGTAGATAATTCTGTCTTAAATGTTAATCAAACAGCTAATTTCACAGATTTAAGTACAAATGTACCTACTTCATGGAAATGGATTTTACCAGGTGCAACACCCTCAATATCGACACTTCAAAACCCAAGTGTGGTATATGCACAAAACGGTATTTATGATGCCACATTAATAGTTTCAAATGCTTATGGAACGGATACAATTATCAAAAAAAGACACATTACAGTAGCAGACAACTTTAATATGTGTGCTGTTACAAAATCAAATTTATTATCAGGAAATTTATTCGATTCGGGTGGAAATACCTCCAATTACGGTAATAATCAAAATTGTTCTTTTTTTATAGACCCAGGATGTATTGGTTCAGTTATTGATTTGACAATTAATGAATTTTCAACTCAACCAGGGTCAGACATTTTAACCATTTATGATGGTGGTGATGTTACAGGGAAAATATTGTTTTCAGCATCAGGATCAACAAATGTATCGAAAGTAACTTCGACTTCCGGTAAAATGTTTATTCAATTTAAATCTGATGTAGCTACAGTAGATCGTGGGTTTTATTTAAGTTGGAATGCTGTTATTCCTTCATCAAAACCAATAGCAGGGTTTAAAATTTCAGATACTTTAGCCCCTTTAAACATTGCTGTGCAATTTACGGATAGTTCAAAAAACTTTCCATATTCTTGGAAATGGGATTTTGGAGATAATACTAGTTCAACAATCGCTAATCCTATTCATTTGTACACTAAACCGGGTAAATATGATGTCAAGTTAATTGTAACCAATTGTTATTCTTCTGATACATTAATAAAAAAAATAAATATCCAAGAAGGTCCTATGTATGTTCAATCAACGGATTCTATATATGCTCAAATTCTTCATTGTAATGATTCATTGGAATTTCCTTTTACTATTATTAATAAAGGTTTTGGTGATTTAGTTTGGAAACAAATTTACTCGAATACGATAGTTGAAAATTTTGATTCGGGTACTATCAATCCAATTTGGAATAATATTTTAGGTGGAACTGTCGGAAATTTATGTGGTGTAAAAAGTGGTACACAAGCACTTTATTTTAATGGTTCAACACAAAGGTCGATTATTTCTACTCCCTTAAATTTGACAAATACTAATACATTTGACTTTAATCTTAAAATTTCAAATGGTTCAAATGGATGTGAGCAAGCCGATAATGGTGAGGATGTACTTTTAAGTTACTCAATTGATAATGGAGTTAATTGGTTAACTATAAATACATTCAAAGTAACTAATTATCCAAGTTTTACACAGATTCGTCAGCAAATACCAAGTCAAGCAAAAACAAGCAGTACCTTACTCAAATTACATCAGCCAAGTTTTAGTGGTGCAGGTTATGATAATTGGGTAATTGATGATCTAAATTTAGATGTTTCAATAAATAAATTAGAACGTATTCAGTTAACAGAAGATTCTGCGAGAGTATCCCAAAATGATTCTTCAAAAATTAAATTGTTAATAAATGCTTCCGGTATGAATGCTGGTACCTATTATTATACTTTACGTTTGGCAACAAATGATACATTACATAAAATCAATAATTTATATGTTAAACTGACACTTATAGGAGAACCTATGTTGGTCTTGGAAAATAAATGTGTAACCTTCGATACTGCTACAGTTGGATTCGAATATCAGAAAACATTTAAAATCTATAATAAAGGATGTGAAGCGTTGAAAATAAAATCGTTAACATCTCTCAATTCTGATTTCACACTTAATAATTCAATTTCTGATATAGCACCAGGCGATAGCTCATCAATTCTCGTGAAATTTAAACCTACTGGTTCATTAGGTGTTGTCAATGGACAAATAAAAATTGTGTCAAATATGAAAGACACTTCCATTTGCTTAAGTTCTTTTGTTTTACCTTCACCAAAATTTGAGATCAAGGTAGATACTATCGAACATACTTTTTATACATGCACTGACTCTGTGTTATTACCATTCAAAATATATAACAAAGGACTTGGTATATTAAATTGGCAATTAAAGGATTCTTCTGTAAATTATACTGATAATTTCGAAACAGGTACAATGTCTACTTTTTGGTCAACTATTAGTGGTGCCCAATTTGACAACTCTTGTGGAACTAATTTATACAGTAATGCTGCATGTGCTTTTAATGACTCTCCAATAAGAAGTGCTGTTACAAAACCTTTAAATTTATCAGATGGAGGTTCTATAGCATTTTACTTGAAGATTTCTAACGGTACCAATGGTTGTGAACAAGCTGATCCAGGAGAAGATGTGATGTTAAGTTTTTCAACAGATAATGGAAGTACATGGAATAAAATTAATACATATAATGTTTCGAATTTCCCCAATTTTACATTAATAACTGAGTCACTTCCGGCAAATGCTAAAACAGCAAATACAATTCTTAAAATTGATCAGCCTGTTTTTTCTGGTGCTGGATATGATAATTGGGTAATTGATGATGTAACAATTAAATCTTCAGTAAATATTGTGAAAGTGGAAAGTATTCCAAATTCAGGAAGAGTTGATGCGAGTGATTCGAGTATAGTTAATTTAAAAGTTAAAACTGATGGATTAGTTAATGGTGTGTCATATGCAAACTTGATTTACCAATCAAATGATCCTTTGAATACTTTTGAGCATATTGTATTGAAAATTAAAATTATTACCTCTCCTGAAATTTCATATAATAAAACATGTTTAGATTTTGGTAATCTTTATTTAGGAGCATCAAAATTAGATTCTATTTTAATACAGAATGATGGCTGTGACACTCTTAAAATAAGTCAGTTCAATATTAACAGTCAAGATTTTAAAACAAACATACAAAGTGTCACAATTGCTCCTAGATCAAATTATTATTTGCCCGTAACTTTTTTCGCAAATACGTTGGGTAAACACAGTAATACAATTGGTATCAAATCAAATACTCGAGATACTAATATATGTTTGATTGCTAATGTGTTATCGTATCCTCATTTTCAATTTTCACCTGATACACTAAGATTTGAAATTACATCGTGTAGTGATTCACTTATAAAATCAAGTTTTCAAATTGAAAATCTTTTTGGTGATACACTTAAATGGGATATAGGAAATCAAATTGTTTTTGATGATTTTGAAAATGGTGGAAATTTGAATTTATGGCAATCTGCGCAAGGTGCTCAATTAGATAATGCATGTGGAACTAGCAGTGGAAATTTTGCAGTACGATTTGATGATCAAACAAGAGAATTAATTACTAATAATTTTCAGATAAATCAAGGTTATTCAATTTCATTTGATTTAAAGATGCCTAATGGATCTGCGGGATGTGATCAGCCAGAAACTGGAGAAGAAGTTTATTTAGCCGTTTCAACAGATAATGGGGCGTCATGGACAGATTTTTACACATTTGATGTTGCAAGCTACACTGATTTTAGACATGTTGTAATACCTGTGCCTACATTTGGTCAAACAGCTAGTTCACAGTTCAAATTATATCAATTATATAATTCAGGACTTGGTCAAGATAATTGGGTTGTAGATAATTTTGCAATTAATGATTCGATGAATGTATTTACAAGTCAGCTTAATGGTAAATTGTTAAGTGGTAAAAAGCAAGATATAGATGTATATATACCAAGTACTAAAGCAGCATTACGTTCAGGTAGTTTTAGTTTTAACCTTAATACAAATGACCCAAATAATACACAAGTGGTAATTCCTTGTTTAATTATAGATAAATCTATTCCTTGTCCTAAGCCATATATTCAATTAGTTAATAAATGCTTGAATCAATTTGCTTTTGAAGATGTTAGCCCTTCATTGTCAGTTAATAAAGTTAGTTGGGATTTTGGAGATGGATATAGTACAACAGGGTCTTTTACAACGCATTCGTATGCTACAGGAGGTATTTATGAAGTTAAAATGAAGGTGTGCAGTGATTTTGGTTGTGACTCCATTACAACGACAATTGTTGCAGATGATGTTTATACTTTAACACCAGCAATCTGTTCTCCAATGACAGATGTTAATTGTTGTAATCTAGGAATTGTAAATGTCGAATTAAATACACTCTCAAATTCATCACAAAACGCAGATGAGGGTTACGTTGATTTCAGCTGTACTAAAGGTACAAAATTGGTTCTCGGAAGTAAATATAAAATGTCAATTAGAACTAGTGATGTATCTCAAGAGCATGTATTTGTATTGATTGATTTTGATAATAATGGAGATTTTAGTTCGAATGAATTGGTTCTGAATTCGTTTAAAGTAAAAGATCATATTGATTCGATTGAATTGAGTAATAATTCAGTTTTAAATACTCCATTACGTTTGCGAGTTATATCATCCCTTGATACGATTTCAAATTTTTGTGATTTAATTAAATATGGTCAAGCTGAAGATTATACTGTTGTGATAAAAAATACTCCTGTTCCTTTATCTGCAGGTTTTTCAGTTAAGCAAATTAATCTTTGTTTTCCTACATCAGTTTTTCAAGATGATTCCAAAGGGGAAATAAAAAGTTGGAATTGGAATTTTGGTGATGGTACTTTTTCTGAAGAACAGAATCCGACTCATACATTTCTACCGAATAAAACATATTCTGTTCGATTGATAATACAAAATGATACTGAATCAGATACTATATTCAAGCAAGTAGCATTTGGGGATTTTGCTTCTTTGATGGTTAAGATAGATGGTTCAGTAAAACTAGGTTCTTTATTAATGTTTAGTACTAATATTAATTCCACTAAATCTGTATTGTGGGATTTTGGTGATGGTTATAGTTCCACAGTAAAAAATGCGAAACACGTATATTTAGATAGTGGTAATTTTACTTTGAACGTGAAAGTCACTGATACTAATAATTGTAACTATGTATATACATCTAAATTAGATGTGTTTAAAAATATAGCATACGAAACAGGTTCAAATGAAAAATCGATACTTATAGCTTCTAACCCATCAGATGGTATTTTTAAAATTATGTATAAATATTTTGAAAAGGGTGAATTAATTTTGTCTGTTAAAGATGAGGTTGGAAATATTATATTAAGTGAGTCTTTTGAAAATGAAACTACGGGTATTAAAAGTATAGATTTATCTATGTTTAGTGAAGGAATTTACTTTTTAACTGTTGAATATCAAGATGAAATTAAAATGTTTAAACTTTATTTAACTAAATAACAGAATTAAGTTGGTTATGTCTTTTTTATTTTTCTAAAATAATTTATATTGAGTTTCTGAATTATTTTTTTAAAAAAATATGCGCATTTTACGATTGTAAATGCGCATATTTCATTATAAATTAATTTATGCTTGAGTGATTAATACTTTTTTTAATCCTTGTATGTTAAAAAACTGAAATTCACATTGCCATAGTTTTTTACTTTGTCAAACTCTTTGTGTGTAGATAAATCAGTTTTTTTACCGTGTTCAACCACTAATAATCCCCCAGGATTTAAGAGTTTACGTTCGAAGATATCATTTACTAATTCGTGATAAAAAGCAATTTCGTAGGGTGGATCAGCAAAAATTAAGTCGTAGGTTTTGTCTGTACGTCTAACAAAGTCTCTGATATCTGACTTTATCACTTGAATGGCATCTTTTAAATTGTGTTCACTAACCATTTGGTTGATGAACTTGCAACAATTGTAGTTTGTGTCAACCGCTGTAATTTTTCCTGCCTCTCTTGACGCGAATTCGTATGAAATGTTTCCCGTACCCGCACAAAGGTCTAAAATAGTGAGGTTTTGTAAGGAATACGTATTTTCTAATACGTTGAATAATCCTTCTTTTGCAAAATCTGTTGTTGGTCGAGATGGAAAATTTTTCGGTGGTGAAAATCGACGTGACTTTAAAAATCCTCTAATTATACGCAAGTGAGTTGGTGTTTGGTGAGTGAATATTCTTCGTTAACAATAGTATATGCTTTGTAATCTTTGATCATTTTCCATTTGTTTAGCAAGGAATCAACGATTCCTTCTTTTGTTTCACCGGAAATATGTAAACTTAGTTTTCCTTTTTCTGTATCACATTCATTTTGTTGTAAACAGAATAATACATAATACAATATATCATCTTCATTTACATATTCATATGAATTTGAAACGATGAGGTGTTTGTTTTTGAAAAGTGCTATGTGTAAATACGATTCAAACAATGAAATATGAATACACGTTTCTTTGTGTGTGTGATCAATTACTCCACGGACTAAATGGCTGTAAGCGTGTTGTATAAGTATTCTAGGAAAACGAATAGTGAAAAATGCTTTTACCCAATCTGGAATTTCATAAATAACCGTAATGGATTGTTCGTTCAATTCGTTGTAATCGAGTTCACTATGTACATTTCTTTTTGCAAAACATACATTGAAAATAGATTGAATGTCAGATGCTTTGAATACGGAAGTTGGAACTAATGTAAATTGATGGGATACCCAAGATAGGGTGTATGCTTCGTAGTTTGTTTGTATTTGAACCGATTCAAGAAAACGTATTAATTCTTCTTGTTGTTCTCG
>CANGHE010000050.1 GCA_947453545.1 Flavobacteriia bacterium | reverse complement strand
CTTCACGCGAAACAAACAGAGAAAACAAAGTAATCGCGACCAAAAAACAAATATGGGGAATACAATACCTTGTTTTTGCTTCTCAGTTGTTAAAAAAATACGAATAGGTAGGTAGAAAAAGAGTAGTGTAATAACAAATACAAAAGCCATATAAACTTTAAATAAGATTGATAATAAGTTTGTTAATCGCTTTTTCATACTCAAAAATACAATTTAATTAGAGAAACAAATATCCTGCTAATTTGGTTTTTCACAATTTCGCAATATTTCCTTAATTTCGTATACAATTATCATACCAATGGCACGAATTTTAACAGGAGTACAAAGTACAGGTCGCCCTCACTTGGGTAATATTTTAGGAGCAATCAAGCCAGCTATCGAAATGGCTAATAATCCTTCAAACGAAGCTTTTCTATTTATCGCCGATATGCACTCTTTAACTCAAATTAAAGATGCAAAAGAATTGCACGCAAATACGATGGCTACAGCAACAGCCTGGTTAGCTTGTGGATTGGATCCTGAAAAAACATTTTTCTACCGCCAAAGTGATGTTCCTGAAACAACTGAACTAACCTGGTATTTAATGTGTCACTTCCCTTTCCAACGTTTGAACCTTGCTCATAGTTTTAAAGACAAAGCAGATAGACTTGAAGATGTAAATGCAGGATTATTTACCTATCCAATGTTGATGGCTGCTGACATTCTTTTGTATGATGCAGAAATCGTTCCGGTAGGTAAAGACCAATTACAACACTTAGAATTCACAAGAGACGTAGCTTCACGCTTCAATCATAAAATGGGAGAAACATTTGTTATTCCTAAAGAATGGATACAAGAAAATACAATGCTTATACCTGGTGTTGACGGTGAAAAAATGAGTAAATCTCGCAACAATTATATTGATATTTTCTTACCTGAAAAGGAATTAAAAAAGCAAGTAATGAAAATTGTTACGGATACCAAAGGATTAGATGATGAAAAAGATCCAACAACGTGTAATGTTTTTCAATTGTATAAATTGATGGCTTCAGAAGAACAAATTGAAGCAATGAAAATGAACTACAAAACGAAAGGCTATGGTTATGGTCACGCTAAAACAGAATTGTTAAATCTTATATTAACAAACTTCGGTGAGGCACGTGAGCGATATAACTATTATGCAGAAAACCCTGCTGAAGTAGATGTAATTCTTGAAAAAGGAGCTGAAAAAGCAAGAAAAATCGCACAACAAACTCTCAATAGAGTTCGAAAAAGTGTAGGATTTTATTCAAAAGGGTAGTATATATAATAGATTTATCTAACAATTTAGATTTATAACTAGAAAAGGCTACCCAATTGAGTAGCCTTTTCTAGTTATAAATTTCGCTTAACAAAATTCTTTATAAGCTTCTTGTAAATTTTCTGCTATCATTTGAGCAGTGCCACCTTCAATGTGGTGTCTTTCTAAGAAATGAACTAGCTCTCCATCTTTGAATAATGCAATTGATGGTGAAGATGAAGGATAAGGTAAAAAGTGTTTTCTTGCTTGCGCAACTGCTTCACCATCTACTCCAGCGAAAACAGTCGCTAATTTAGTTGGAGCTTTTTCACCTTGTATGGATAATTTTACACCTGGACGCATATTTCCAGCAGCACAACCACATACAGAATTTACTACTACTAATAGCGTTCCTTCTGTGTTTTTAATTGTATTATCTACTTCTTCAGGTGTTAACAATTCTGTAAATCCAACACTTACAAGATCTTGTTTCATTGGGGCAACTAATTCTGGTGGATACATATTCTTTTGATTATGATTTATAAATGATTAATTATGATTTTAAACAAATTTACAAAGTTTTTGTGCGTTACCCTTATTTCAAACTTTAAAATATCATAAAATATAAGTTGAACTTTCTACCTTTAACATTTAAATAAATTACTATGAAATTATTATTTCTTACACTACTTTTATTTTCTTCTTTTTCTTTTGGACAAGTGGCTCAATTAAATATACTCGTAGACAATTGGCATCTGGCAGCAACGAATGCCGATTTACAAAAGTACAGCCAAATTATGAGTGCTAAATTTGTCTTTTTAGGAACTGCACCAGGAGAAAGATGGGATAAAAATGCTTTTCTTAATTTTTCAAAACCCTATTTCGATAAAGGTAAGGCTTGGGATTTTAAACCAAGTAAACGTTATTGGGAATTCAATAGTGATTCAACGATAGCTTGGTTTGATGAAAATTTAGATACATGGATGAGAGGATGCAGAGGAAGTGGAATACTTCAAAAGGAAAATAATAGTTGGAAAATAAGCTACTACAATTTATCAGTATTAATAGAAAATGAAAAAATAGGTCCCTTTATTCAACTAAGGGACCAAAAATAAAATTTGCTTGTTTAATCTCACAACATTGTGGTAGGACATACATAATCTGTAAGTTGAAATCGATTTGTTTTTTTGATTGCAGTAAAACCATCGGTTACATTTATCAAATTGCGGAATCCTCTTGCTTGTAAAATAGAAATAAATACAACTGAACGATATCCGCCCGCACAATGTATAAAGTATTCTTTTGAAGTGTCAAGTTTTTTCATACTTTCATTCAAGTAATCCAAAGGTGCATTTAGCGTGTCAATAACACGTTCGCTGTAAAATTCACTTGCTTTTCTAACATCAACTAATGCAATAGTTTTTTCATTCATTTTATTTGCTAAGGATTCAGCGTCAATTGTTTGAATAATGTCAAGTTCTCTGTTCGCTTGTTTCCAAGTTTCAATACCTCCCTCTAAAAAACCAAGTACATTATCATAACCTACACGAGACAAACGCGTAATTACTTCTTTTTCTCGTCCTTGATCTGCAATGAATAGAATAGGTTGTTTTACATTAGGAATTAAGGTTCCTATCCAAACCGCAAAATTTCCATCTATCCCAATATTGATTGATTTAGGAATGAATCCTTTGACAAATTCATTCGCTTCACGTGTATCAATAATGATAGCTTCTTTTTGATTTACCAATTGCTCTAACTTATCAGAAGATAAAGGTGTAAGACCATTCTCCATAACAGCATCAAATGTTTCGTAACCTTGAATATTTAACAATACATTCTGTGGAAAATATCCTGGAGGTGGAGTTAAACCAGTAAGCAATTCAATTATAAATTCTTCACGAGTCATCTCAGCACGTAATGCATAATTGACTTTTTTCTGATTTCCTAATGTATCGGTAGTTTCTTTGCTCATATTTTTGCCACAAGCACTTCCTGCGCCATGACCTGGATAAATGATAATATCATCAGACAAAGGCATAATTTTGTTACGTAACGAATCGAATAAATAATTTGCTAATTTATCTTGAGTTAACTCAGCAATTACTTTTTGGGCCAAATCTGGACGACCCACGTCACCAATAAAAAGTGTATCTCCTGTAAATAAAGCTACATCTTTTTCGTCTTCATCAGAAAGTAAAAAACAAGAACTTTCCATTGTATGACCAGGAGTATGAATTAATTTTATAGTGATATCACCAACTTGAAAAACCTCTCCATCTTTTCCTATATAAGCTTCAAAACCAGTTTCCATCAATGTAGGACCATATACTATTTTAGCTCCTGTTTTAGCAGCTAAATCCATATGTCCTGAAACAAAATCAGCATGAAAATGAGTTTCAAAAATATACTTAATAGTCGCGTTATTCTTTTCAGCCATTTCGATATAAGTATCTACATCTCTTAACGGATCAATGATTGCGACTTCACCATTACTTTCTATATAATAAGCAGCCTCTGCTAAACAACCTGTGTAAATCTGTTCTATTTTCATAATTCTACATTTAATATTATAAACAAAAGTATTGGTGAATAAGTAACAAATCTGCCACTTTTGTTACTTAAGAACAATGACATAGGTCATAAATTTGATATGTATGTGTTATAGAAACAATAAGCGAGAATAAAGATTGTTCTATTCTCGCTTTTTTGTGACCCCGGAGGGATTCTAACCCCCAACCCTCAGAGCCGAAATCTGATGCGCTATACAATTGCGCCACGGAGCCATATACATTAATTGGTCAAGCAAATTTACATATTATCTTGTAATGAATAAATAAAAACAATTCTTTGTATTTAAAACAAAAATTTGGAATAATTTTGATGATTATCTGTTGGTATAAATCAAATTACATTTTATGCGTTTACTAGTTGTAATGGCTTTTTTTATCACCTTTTCATGTTGGGGTCAAGTAGGTATGCACCAATGGAAATTACATGCAAACACAGCGAAATCAATTGAAGTATGTGGTGGAGGTAATAAAGTTATTGCTGCCTATACTAATGGATTAGTAGAATATGATTTAATTCATAAAGAAAGGTCGCTATTAACGAAGACTAATTACCTTTCAGATGTATTTATTAATACACTACATTTTAATCAAGCTGATGCCTCATTTTGGGTTGGTTATCAAAATGGAAATATTGACAAAATAAAAAATGAGACAGTAGTCAATCTCTCAGCATTAAAGATGTCGTCTTCTATTACGAGTGATAAAAATATATTAAAATTTGAGTCATATGGTTCATATACGTATGCAGCTACATCATTTGGAATATTAAAGATTGATTATACCAAAATGGAGGTACGCGATACATACTATCCACCACTAGGTGATGCAAAAATTGTGGATTTTACATTTTTTAATGATACTATCTATGTTTTAAGTACAAATAGTCTTTTTAAGGCGCATTACAAACATAGTTTACTAGCGAATCCTGATAGCTGGATTAATGATAAACGTATTTCATGGCTAAATACGATAGAAAATTTGTCAATTTGTCAATTTAATAATAAACTATTGGTTCACTCCTTACATAAGGATAATAATACAGATTCAACATATATATTAGATAATCAAAGCATAAAGAGTTTAAAGAAAGGAGTATTTAGTTTGGGTAAGTATATTGCAAATCTCAAATCTCAAAACGGTGAATTATTTGTTAGCATTTATGATGGAGCGTATATTTTAGATTCAAATTATGAAATAGTTGAATCTGTGTATAATTATCAATTTAATAAAACTGTTAGACCAAATACTTTAATCAAGTATTCAGGTTCGTATTGGATAGCTGATAATGTTAATGGATTAGTAAAATGGAATAATAATTATGATAACATTTCTATAAAAGAAGTTGGTCCTCCGAAAAATAGTTTTTTTGCGATGGATAGTCAAAATAATTCACTAGTCGTTGCAGGTGGAATATTGTCTAAAGCATCGTTTGCTTTTAACACGGGAGGAGCATACATTTATAAAGATGATACATGGGAATTATTTGATCGTTGGAATCAAAATCTATGGTTAGATAAAAATATATGGGATGTGTGCGCAACTTCGATTAATCCTAGCAACAGTAATCAAATTGCATTCGGTTCAAATTCATTTGTACCTCTTTCAATAATGAATAATGGCAAATTTATCGATCAAATTTTTGACAATACAAATTCTCCTCTAGAATCTAGTTCATTAGGTAATAAATACACATGTATAGCTGATTTAGCCTATGATAAAACGGGTAATCTATGGATGTTAAATAGTTTTACCAATAACCCATTAAAAGTTTATACAAAAGATAATCAATGGTTTAATTTTGATTTGGGTAGTGCCTCAAAAAATGCTTTTGCAAGAAAAATAATTATTGATTTTAAAAGTAATAAGTGGATTACTTTTCCTGGAATTGGAATTATTGGGTATAATGATAATGGTACTATAGCAGATTTTTCAGACGATCATTATCGGATCATTAATGAAAATCCAAATAGTGGGTCTTTACCTTCAAGGGAAGTAACAGCGTTAGCCATCGATTTTAATGATGAATTATGGATTGGTACTGATAATGGATTCTGTATATTATACAACGCGTCAGGTATATTAGATGGTTCAATAGGTAGTTTTGATGCGCAAAGGATTAAAGAAAGAGTAGAAGGTAATGTAGAATATTTATTAGGAAAAACAGCTGTTTCTGACATTGAAATTGATGGAGGGAATAGAAAATGGATAGCTACTGCTAACGCTGGATTGTTTTTGTTAAGTTCTGATGGCTCCCAAATTATCTCTTCATTTACAGCAGAAAATAGTCCGCTGATATCAAATAATATTCTTGATATTAAACTTAATCAAACTACTGGAGAATTATTTATTATAACGGATTTAGGCCTTGTTTCTTATAGAACAGATGCTTCTTATGAAGATCCAACTTATGCAACTGCCAAGGTTTTCCCAAATCCATTTAAGCCCGAGCACACATCAGGTATAACTATTCAAGGTATACTTTATGATTCGGATGTTAAATTTACAGATGCTGAAGGAAATGTTGTTTATAAAACCACTTCAAACGGTGGTACCGCTTTTTGGAATGCAAGAAATTTTCAAGGAGAACGAGTTAGTCCAGGTGTTTATTTTATATGGACAGCTTCCAATAATGGAAATGGGAAAAAAGTTGGGAAAGTAGTGATTTTATAATGAAATATTCTGAACAAGGTATTATTATTACACGTTTTTCCTATTCGGAAACAAGTGTAATGTTAAAAGTTTTTACGAAAGAGCATGGTTTAAAATCTTTTCTTTTTCAAGGAGCAAAAAAAAAGAAAGGTGTTGTATTACTACCACTCTCTCCAATAGAATTTACATGCTATCAACGTGATGAATCACATTTAGCAAAAATGACAGACGCGACTTTGTTTTATACTTTTGAAACGATTCCTTTTAATCCCATTAAATCGACAGTTATTTTTTTTAAAGTAGACATACTCGCTAACATATTGCATGAGGGGGTAATAGATGTTAATTTATTTGATTTTATTTTAAATGAATTACATTGGTTAGATAACAACTCAACTTTAGCAAATTATCCTATTTATTGGTTATTAGAGTTATCTAAATATATTGGCTTTTATCCTTTGGTTAAAAATGAAAAAACGCCTTTTTTTGATTTAGAAAACGGGGAGTTTTTAGGCAGTCATCCAAATACATTTTCTTATAAAAGCGGAATAGAAGTTGAACTTTTAGCATCATTAGTTAGTATGAATAAGATAGAAATGATAAATGCACCTATTCCAAAGGAGTATCGTAAAAGAATATTACAAATTTTATTAAGTTATTACCATTATCATATTCCCAATTTTAATGAGATAAATTCAATTGAGGTAATTGAAAATATTTGGGAATAAAAAAGGGGATTGAAACAACCCCCTTATACTATTTCTTATAATCTTATTTTTTAGCTTCTCTAATGTAGAGTCTTGAGAAATCAATAATTTCGGTAGAATTTGCGTAAAAGTTTTTCACTCGATTATTAATCATGGTCATAAAATCTTGATGATACAAAGGTAAAACTACGGCATCATTGATTATTTGTTGATCACATTCTTCAAATAAATCAGAACGTTTTTTAGCATTTTTCTCACGCATTGCAATTTCAAAGTTATTATCAAAAGCACTACTAGAGTATTTGAATGGATTTGAAATTACCATATCTTTTGCTATGTTTTTACCATAAAATAAGTTCAGGAAATTTTCTGGGTCTGGATAATCAGCAATCCAACCACCTCTCCAAAATTTAGCGTCTCCTTTACGTATAGCTTCATCTCGCTCTTTTATTGAGCAAAGTTTAATTGGAATTGTAATATTTAAATTTTTCTTTAATTGAGCTTGTACTCCTAAAGCTAATTTATGTGGAATAGAGCCTGCTTTAGTATTAACATATAATGTGATTGTCGGAAATCCTTTTCCTCCTGGATAACCTGCTTTTGCTAAGAGATTTTGTGCAATAACTGGACTAAATTCGTATCCTTTAATCTCTGTGTCATTAAAATCAGCCATTTTAGGAGTGAATCCATTCACACTTGGATAGCCTTCTCCTTGTAACCAATTGTTAATTAAATATTCTCTGTCTATTGCAATATTAAAAGCTTTTCGAACATCAATATTATTGAAAGGTGCACTTTGATTTGCAAATCCAAAATAAGCAGTACTTAAACTTGCACGAGCATCTATTTTATGTTTTACATTTTTCCCAGCTTGCGCATCTTCTAGACTTCCTATTGCATTATCAATTTCTTCAGCAGGTATTTGTAAAACCAAATCTATTTGTCTATTTCTAAATGCAAGTAATTCACTTTTCTTATCTTTTGAATAAGAAACTTCAATACTTGCTAAAAAAGGTAATTGATTACCAAATTCATCTTTTTTCCAATAGTTAGGATTTCTTTCTAGAACAATTTTTTCATCATCCCAGCTTCCTAACTTAAATGCTCCTGTTCCTACAGGGTGTTTACCTATTTCTGCTCCATATTTATCAAAAGCCTCTCTAGGAAATACTCCAAGACTTCTGTGAACCAATAATTTATCGAAACCAACAAAAGAATATTCTAATTCAATACTAATAGTATTATTATCTATGACTTTTACTCCAGGTACTCCTTCTTTAGGTATTGCTTTTCCAGAAGTTTCATAAAATTTCTGAGCTCCCTTAATTTTAGATACTAATAACCAATATATTTCGTTGTCAACAGCTTTGCTACATGCAAAGTCTAACGTATTTTTAATGTCATGAGCTGTCAATTCTCTTCCTTCACCATCAAAGCAATCGTCATCGTGAAAGAATACACCTTTTCGAATTTTAAATGTAAATTTTGTAGCGTCATTGTTTACTTCGTAACTTTCTGCTAATCCTGGTATAACTTTTTCTGTTTTAGGATCTAAATTCAGTAAGGTTTCAAATATTTGACTACCCACTCTTTGTGTGTAAATGCTGGCTGATGACATAGGTAGTAAGGTTGTGATTTTTTCTGATGACATAAATTTAAAAACACCTCCATATTTTGCTCCACCAGTAGCTTTTAAATTTGACAAATCGTCTGAGTTAGTACAGGATGAAACAAACAAATAAGATAAAGTCAATAATAATATCAGTATACGCATAAAAATTATTTTTTTCATTAAACAAATATATTAATTATAAAGAGATAATTCAGATATTCAATTGTTCGTTGCTATAAAAAATAGTAATTTAGTTCATGTTAAAATTATACATGATATTTAAATGTTAGATAAAATTCAATTAGATCGTATCCTTTTTCTAGATATAGAAACGGTGCCTCAATATCCTACTTTTAGTGATTTGTCAGACCACGAACAGAAGTTATATTCGCAAAAAACGAAATTTTTACAAAAGGAACAAACCGCCGAGGAGGTTTATGATCGCGCTGGTATTTATGCTGAGTTTGGAAAAATAATTTGTATATCAATTGGTTACGTTCATCACGCTTCATTTGGTAATCAAATAAGATTGAAGTCTTTCTATCATGATGATGAGGAAACGCTGTTAAAGCAGTTTGTCACTTTACTTGAGGATAATCCTAAGTTTTCAGTTTTGTGTGGTCACAATGCTAAGGAATTTGATTTTCCATATATTTGTAGACGCTTACTTATTCATGGCATTCCATTGCCACAAATATTGAATATTGCAGGAAAGAAACCTTGGGAAATAGCCCATTTAGACACGATGGAGTTGTGGAAATTTGGTGATTATAAATCGTATACATCTTTGGCGTTGTTATGTCATGTATTTAAAATACCTACTCCTAAAGATGATATTTCTGGTGAAGATGTTGCTCGAGTATACTATGAAGAAAAGAATCTCGATAGAATTAAAGTCTATTGTGAAAAAGATGTTGTGGCATTAATTCAATTATTCTTGAGAATGAAGAATGACTCAATTATTTTGGAGGACAATATACTATATAGTTAATTTATTTGAGAACTATAGAAGCAACATTATCTTGTTCTGGTTCTAATTTTACATAGGATTTTGCTTTCAGCGTATCACTCCCAACCAATTTGTAAGCGTATATATCCATAACAGCAGCTCCTGCTTGACCTGATTTATATACTCGTGTGAAATCAAATTGTACCATACCTGAGGCTGGGGTTACTAAAGTACTATCTAAATCAACATTTGATGGTTTTTGGGTCGTAGATTGAGGATGTATAATAACTGTTACACCACTAACTAATGCTCCAACGGTATTTCTAACATAAACGGTAGCTGTTGTTTTCTTAGTTTTCGCACAATTCGTCAAGGTAAATAAAACACTCAACAAAGAAAGTGATATTAAAAAAGCTAATTTCATATTAATTCGGATATAAAAATTTAATATTACGATTAATTAAGAGGAGGTACTAACTGAACAGTTTGTACAGATGTGGTTTGATATGTTACTCGAACACTACCAGAGCCTTCTATTCCATCTTTCTCGATAAAGATATCAAAATACCCTTCTCGTGCAGTTGCAATTTGTAATTTGAAAAAAGTATCTAAATTAAAAGTAACATAACCCGATGAATTAGTTTGAGCTTTATCAGAATATTTAGCTGTACTAGGAGTTGAGGAACTAGATGATACAATTTTTACCTTTACATCACCAACTAAGTTGAAATCTTTATCTCTTACAAATACTTTTAAAGTGGACTCTGGTGTTTTACAACCCGCTAAAAATAAAGTAGCTACAACTAAAATAAAGCTACAACTAAAAGACAAAAATCGTTTCATTTTCTCAATTAAAAAAAATACATCAAAGTCAAAGTTACATATAAAATTAACTAACTTTTCAAAAACGCACTTAAATTATTAAATTCGTATCAAAATTACAAGGAAATTCGTTTTTGATAATGACGTTTTTTCCAACTTTTTTGTATGAGATGAAAGAAAAAATAGCAAAAATTCAGCAGGAAGTTCTAGGCTTTGAAATAACAGATCAAGTGAACTTAGAACAATTTAGAATTAACTTTTTGGGTTCGAAAGGGGAAATTAAATCGTTATTTGGGGATCTTAAATCAGTTCCTGTTGAAGAGAAAAAAGAAATAGGAAAGTTGTTGAACGATTTACGTGTCTTGGGTGAAGATAAATACGAAAGTCATAAACAAGGATTAGAAAGTACAAGTTTTCAAAAAGAATCTATAGATTTTTCAAGACCAGGGGAGACTTTCACGGTTGGTTCACATCATCCAATTTCGTTGGTTCGTTCAGAAATTATTTCCATTTTCAATCGTATTGGTTTCGTTGTTTCAGAAGGGCCTGAAATTGAAGACGATTGGCATAATTTTTCTGCATTAAACTTTCCGCCGGAACATCCTGCACGTGATATGCAAGATACTTTTTTCATCGAAAAGGGGGAGAATGAAATGGCGCTTCGTACGCATACCTCTTCGGTTCAAGTGCGTGTTATGGAAAATCAGCAGCCACCGATTCGTACTATTTCTCCAGGAAGAGTATACCGTAATGAAGCAATTTCCGCACGTGCACATTGTTTTTTTCACCAAGTAGAAGGATTGTATATTGATAAAAATGTTTCGTTTGCGGATTTAAAGCAAACGCTTTTATATTTTGCACAGGAAATGTTTGGTGAGAAAGCGCAAATACGTCTTCGTCCTTCGTATTTCCCATTTACTGAACCTAGCGCTGAGGTAGATGTATCTTGTACAATTTGTAATGCGAAAGGATGTAATGTTTGTAAACATACAGGTTGGTTAGAAATTCTTGGTTGCGGGATGGTTGATCCGAATGTACTTGAAGCGGCAGGAATTGATTCTACTGTTTATACAGGTTATGCTTTTGGAATGGGGATCGAACGTATTACGCAGTTGAAATATAAAGTTAATGACTTGCGTTTGTACTCTGAAAATGACGTTCGTTTCTTGAAACAATTTACACCTTCAATTTAATTAGTTATGGCTCTTAATTGGGAAGAAATAAAGTCAACGTCTGTCTTAGAAGATCGTTTTAATGAGGTTTCAGATAGACCGAAATTGTTTTTTAAACACAGTACTCGGTGTAGTATTTCTTCTATGTCTTTACGTATGTTTGAGCGAGCTTGGGATACTTCCTTGGTAGTAGATTTATATTTCATAGACCTAATAGCACATAGGGATGTTTCAAATTTATTGGCTGAACTTTCAGGTGTGCAACACCAATCACCACAAGCTATTGTTGTGAGAAATATTGAGGTAATTTATCAAGATTCTCATGGAACAATTGATGCAGATAAGATTAAATCACTTTTAAATTAGCATACTGATGTCGAAAGCAAAAAAAATTATATTTTTTAGTATTGTAGCCTTATTATTAATAGCATTTATTGTAGTTCCACTTATTGATAATGTTGGAGTAAGAAATGAGGAAGAAACATTAGAAACTTTTGCTGAATTTACGTTTAAAGAAAATTTAGCAATGTACTTGGGAGATGTTGTCACAATTAAGGCTAAAGTTTTTTCTAGTGATGTTGATAAACTAGAGGTTGTTCTTCAAGATAGTGTTATACATACTTGGATGAAACCATCTGATATTGTATCATTTGAATTTAATTCATCAACGTATTTATTAGGAGCAAAGGAAATCAAATTAAACATCTATAAAGGTGGAGTATTAGTTTCAGAAGATAGTCGTTTATTGCGTATTTTAGCTGATCAAAAGCCCTTAAAGTTAAAAGCTACTGTTGTTGCTTTAACTCCACACAATACAACTCATTTCACCCAAGGATTGGAATTTAATAATAATGTATTATTTGAGAGTACAGGTCAAAATGGGGAAAGTAAAGTTGCTAAAATTGATATGAAAACAGGAGAGCCAATTTTAAAGATAGGTTTAGATGGAAATTATTTTGGTGAAGGTATTACTGTTTTGGGAAATCGTGTATATCAGATTACATGGAAGGAGCAACGTTGCTTTGTTTACAATAAAGAGACGCTCCAAATTGAAAAGGATATAACATATGCAGGAGAAGGTTGGGGATTGTGCAATGATGGCAAAAACTTAATAATGTCTGACGGGTCAGAGCGCATTTATTATCGTAATCCTGAAACGTTTGAATTGCTTAAAACAATAGAAGTTTATGACAACCAAGGTCCGCGCATTCGTTTGAATGAATTGGAGTATATCAATGGTAAGATATATGCTAATGTTTGGATGGAAAATATAATACTTGTAATTGATCCTTCTAATGGAAAGGTATTGGGTGAAATTGATTGTTCTGATGTGGTTTTAAAAGCGAAAGGAATGGGAGAGGTTCTTAATGGTATTGCCTATAATCCATTGACCAATAAAACATATCTGACTGGTAAGTTTTGGTCTAAGATAGCTGAAGTCATAATAAAGTAGACAGTTATGTATATTGATACACATACGCATTTATATTCAAACCAATTTGATGATGATAGGCATGAAGTTGTTACCCGCGCATTAGATGCAGGGGTAACTAAAATGTTATTGCCTAATATAGATCGTGCTTCGTTGCCAGGGATGAAGGATCTACAAGAAAAATTTCCATTGAATTGTTTTTCAATGATAGGATTACATCCTTGTTCTGTCAATGCAGATTGGAAATCAGAATTAAGTTTTTTAAAGACACAATTTGAACAAACTAATTTTATTGCAGTAGGTGAAATTGGTATTGACTTATATTGGGATAAAACCTTCAAAAGAGAACAAGAATACGCATTTGTAGAACAAGTTAATTGGGCAAAAGAAAGAAATTTACCAATAGTAATACATGCAAGAGATTCATTTCCAGAAATTTTTCGTTTACTAGATACATTGAATGATGACACCTTGAAAGGAGTATTTCATTGTTTTACAGGGAGTATTGAAGATGTAGAAAAAATACGTTCATATGGAGGTTTTTTGTTTGGAATTGGTGGGGTTTTGACTTTTAAAAAATCTGGTTTAGAAGAAGTTGTGAAGTCAATTTCTTTAAATGAGATAATTCTAGAAACAGATTCACCTTATTTGGCTCCAACGCCACATCGAGGTAAACGGAATGAAAGTTCGTATATACCTATTATTTGTAGTAAATTATCGGATATTTTTGAAATTTCTGAATTAGAAATTGCTAGAATTACAACTGAAAACGCATCAAAACTTTTTGGGCTCTAAATCACAAATAAACATCATGGAAAAACCAAATGTATTAATAATATACACAGGAGGAACCATTGGAATGGTTAACGACCCAATCACTGGCATGTTAACAGCATTTAACTTTGACCATTTATACCATCAGATTCCAGAAATTAAAAGGTTGAATGTTGAATTACAAACAATTTCATTTGAAAAGCCTGTTGATTCATCCGAGATGAATCCAGAATATTGGAAACAGATAGCAACAATAATTTATGATAATTACGATGCCCATGATGGTTTTGTTGTTTTACATGGTTCAGATACAATGGCGTACAGTGCTTCGGCTTTAAGTTTTATGCTGCAAAATATTAGTAAACCTGTTGTATTTACAGGTTCTCAGCTTCCTATTGATGAAATTCGTACAGATGGAAGAGAAAATGTATTGACATCAATTGAAATTGCTGCTGCAAAAAATTCTAATGGTGTAAGTATGATTCAAGAAGTAGCAATTTATTTTGAAAACAATTTATTTCGTGGAAATAGAACAACTAAAGTTTCTGCAAATGCATTTAAAGCTTTTAGTTCACCTAACTATCCTCCATTAGCTACTGCAGGAATTAAAATTGATTATCAAGTTAGTAAAGTCTTAAATAAGAAAAAAATTGAATTATTTACAGAATTAGATAATCGTGTTGCCTTATTGAAAATTTTCCCAGGATTTAATGCGAATGTATATCAAAGTTTATTTGATATAACGAAAATCAAGGGGATAATTTTAGAAACTTTCGGGGCCGGTAATGCACCTACTGATTTAGCGTTTGATGCTATGATTGAAAAATATATTCAAGAAGGAGGTGTAGTTTTGAATATTACTCAGTGTAATAGTGGATCAGTTCATCAAGGATTATATGAAACAAGTTCTTTCTTTCAACGTGTTGGTGTGATTGGAGGTGGAGATATGACTACAGAGGCAGCAATTACTAAATTAATGTATGCTTTGGGTAACACAAATAATTATGAGGAGACAAAACAAGTGTTACAACAAAATATTGTAGGTGAAATTTCACTAGTTTAATAAAAGTGTGTTTGTAATACATTTTTTGTATTTTCGCAATCTGAATTAGTTAAAATATAACATTCAATATATTTTATTAACTAATTTTTCACTGAAAGGAGAGATGTCCGAGTGGTTTAAGGAGCACGCCTGGAAAGCGTGTATAGGCCTAAAGCTTATCGCGGGTTCGAATCCCGCTCTCTCCGCATTAATTCTGTAATCTCTAAGTCTACTATATTAGACGTATTGGAATACTCCTATTTCAATAGTGACAAAGTTTCATGTAAAAATGATTGATTGCAATATTCTATTTCTTATCGTTGATACTGTTAAGAAATCATTAATCTTTAAGCTTTGAAAGACATACTTTAGCAGATTATTTAAGAAGTATTGAAAATAAACTATCCGCGCAATCACTTAATTAACAATAGAACTGATAATTAAGTGACTTTCACTCCGTACTTGAATGTCTATTAAAAAAGTAGGTAAAATTTATTTTCATGATTTGAACATAAAAAAGTTTTGTGTATGTTTGTCAAAAAAATTATTAAACATTTTAAATTTTATAGTGATGAGCAAAAAACAAAAAACATCAGGTGGTTTTACTTCATTAGTTGCAACAATTACTGTTGCTTTATGTATTGTAGTTGGTATTTTAATTTACAACTTCATTCTTGGAAATCCAGCTAACTTCGTTGATAACGACCCTACAGCTGAACCATTAGAAGGTAACTTATTAGGTATTGCCCACAAAGGAGGTTTCATTGTACCTTTCCTTATCGCAATGAACTTAATCGTTTTAATTTTCTCTATCGAGCGTTTTATTACACTTGCTAAAGCAAAAGGAAAAGGAAGAACTGATAAATTTGTTGAAGATATTCGTGAAAAAATTGAAAGTAACCAAATTTCTCTTGCTATCGAAACTTGTGATAATCAAAAAGGTTCTTTAGCAAATGTAGTTCGTGCTGGTTTGGAGAAATATGAGCATATTGCTGCTGATTCTTCATTAGACAGAGAACAAAAAGTAGAGTCAATGAAAAAAGAATTAGAAGAAGCAACAGCTCTTGAATTACCAATGATGTCTAAAAACTTGAGTGTATTATCTACTTCTGCATCTATTGCAACATTGATTGGTTTGATTGGTACGGTATTAGGTATGATTAAAGCGTTTGCTGCAATGTCTCAAGGTGCACCAGATCCAGCTGAATTAGCAACTGGTATTTCTGAAGCTCTTGTTAACACATTCTTAGGTATCTTAGCTTCTACTTTAGCAATTATCGCTTACAACTTCTTCTCTACTAAAATTGATGCTATGACTTACAGCATGGATGAAGCAAGTTATTCTATCGTTCAAAACTTTAGCGCGAAAACAAAATAGTAGAGTTAGCAACAATTAAAAACAACAAACTATGCCTAAAATATTAGTTCCAAAACATTCACCATCGATCGATATGACACCGATGGTTGACTTGGCATTCTTGCTT
>CANGHE010000049.1 GCA_947453545.1 Flavobacteriia bacterium | reverse complement strand
GACCAATGTTCTGTATGGTATTCAGCAGTTGTTCGTGGAGATGTAAATTCAATCAAATTTGGAAACAAAGTCAATATACAAGATGGTGCTGTAATTCACGCTACTTACGAAAAAACGAAAACAGATTTAGGAAACAATGTATCTGTTGGACACAATGCCTTGGTTCACGGATGTACTGTTGAAGACAATGTGTTAATCGGTATGGGAGCAATTGTAATGGACAATTGTTACATCGAATCAAATTGTATAATTGCTGCTGGTGCCGTTTTATTGGAAGGAACACGTGTAGAAGCGTGGAGTGTTTATGCAGGTGTTCCAGCGAAAAAAGTAAAAACATTATCACCAGAATTATTCAAAGGAGAAGTACAACGTATTGCTGATAATTATGTAATGTACGCAGGATGGTTTAAATAATTATACTCAATTCTCATGAAAATAAATAGTTTCATTATACCATTCTTTTTAACCTTATCCTTATTTTCATTTTCACAAGAAAATTCAAGTGAAAATCCATGTATTTCATTGGGTGAATACGATGAAATAGCTTCTCAAATAAAGGAAAATATTACTCGTTTAAAATTGGATATGAACAATTCCGTTCTACGGACAAGACCTTCGTTCATTTGGCCAATCAGAGCTATCGATTCTTGGAATGATAAGAGTTTTTATTGCGTATCAGCATACGTAGATCAAAATGGAACTACAGGACAAATCAAAGACTGGAATTGTGGAACAAATACGTACGATGGTCATCACGGTACAGATTTATCTATTTGGCCGTTCAATTTTTATAAATTAGACCACGATATTGTAGAAGTAATCGCTGCTGCTGCTGGAACTATCGTTGCAAAACACGACGGAGAATTTGATAAAAATTGTAACGCTTCAAATCCTAATGCTAATTACCTTGTAATTATGCACTCAGATAAATCAGTAGCAGTATATTTTCACATGAAAAAAAATTCGATTACTTCTAAAGACGTTGGTGCAACCGTTGTCGCTGGTGAGAAAATTGGAGTTGTTGGAAGTTCAGGAAATTCTTCAGGTCCTCACCTTCATTTTGAAGTAAAAACTGATTTTAGTAACAGTACAAGTTACATCGATCCATTTTATGGTAACTGTAATAATCTAACAAATGCAACGTGGTGGGTTAATCAAAAACCTTACAAAGAAACAGCTGTTATTAGAGCAAGTGTTCATACTACTGACATCGTGTTTCCAACTTGCCCTGGCACTGAAACAATAAACGAAAGCAATGTTTATTCAATTCCTTTTCAAGGTGATGGATTAGCGCCTGGTTACGCAAAATTTTACATGTTTTTAAGGGATGAAGTGAAAGATTTAGTCGCAGATCTTAAAATTCTTAACCCAGATAAATCAGTATTTACTTCTTGGTCATATACGAGTTTGTCAGATAGTAAAAATAAAACCATGGGATATTCCAAAAAACTTCCAACAATTAATGGAAAGTATACTTTTATCGTTACATACAATGGTACCGAAAGTTCCTCTGATTTTACAATCAATAATTCCTCGACAACTAGTTTAAACAATATTACATCTTCCAACCAATTTTTGATTTATCCAAATCCTTCGAACGGTTCATTTACTGTTCATAACGAAGAAATTGAACCAAATCGATTAAGAATTATAGATTTAAAAGGAGTTCATCTGCATGATTATGAAATCAATAAAGGTGATCTAGATATTCATACGAATTTATCTCCAGGTATCTATTTTCTTCAAGACAAAGACAACCAATTCCTGGAAAAAATAATCATTGAATAAACAATTTCTATAAATAGATATTTTAACATTAAATTTGATTCATAAAATCAATTTAATTAGGTCTATTTTATGGATATTTCAACCAAACAAGACGTTGAACACCTTGTAGATACTTTCTACGGACGTGTACTCAAAGACGAAAATCTTGCTCCATTTTTTAGTAATCTTAATTTCGAAGTTCATATGCCAAAGATGGTACATTTTTGGTCATTTGTGCTATTGGACGAGCCCGGATATACTACGAATGTGACTGACAAACATATGCATATGCCATTATCCAAAGAACATTTTGATCGCTGGGTAGAATTGTTTCATAGTACTGTGAACGAATTATTTGCTGGTGAAAAAGCAGAAATGGCAAAACAACGAGCTACTTTGATTGCTTGGACGATACAGAATAAAACAGGGGTGAAATAGGCTTCGACTCCGCTCAGCCTGACAACGACTTCGCTCAGCCTGACTAAACGGAAAACTAATTAATTGATTAAGCCAAAGCCAGACACGATAAAGAAATAGATTAACTTGAATATTCTCTCAGTCAGAACTGAAAATACTTACCCTCCCGTCAGTCTGAGCGGAGTCGAAGACAAGGGAGAAACATAAAATTAAAAAATGAACTACATAGGTAAAAACAACGATACAATTTGTGCGCTTTCTACAGCGAATGGGATGGGGGCGATTGCTGTCATCCGTGTTTCTGGGGAACAAGCGTTGGAGATTGTTTCGACTATTTTTTCAAAGGATTTAAGTCAAGTAGCAACACATACTTCGCATTTTGGTCGCATTCGCAATGGAGAAGAAATCATTGATGAGGTATTGTTGACCGTATTGCATGGTGGTAAGAGTTTTACCGGCGAACCAACCGTAGAAATTGCGTGTCACGGTTCGACCTACATTCAACAACAAATTTTACAATTACTGATAGCAAAGGGATGTCGTACAGCGCAACCGGGTGAATTTACCATGCGTGCGTTTATGAACGGTAAAATGGATTTGTCGCAAGCAGAAGCGGTGGCAGATTTGATTTCGTCCCAAAGTAAGCGCGCACACCAAGTCGCGATGAACCAATTACGCGGTTCGTTTTCGAATGAATTGCGTGATTTACGGGAGAAATTAATCCACTTTGCGAGTTTGGTAGAGTTGGAATTGGATTTCGCGGAAGAAGACGTAGAATTTGCAGATCGTACAGAATTAAAATCCTTGGTAAAAGAGGTGTTGGCCTATATTCAAAAATTAATTCGCTCTTTTGATTTGGGGAATGCTTTGAAAAATGGTGTTCCAGTGGCTATTGTCGGCGCACCAAATACTGGGAAAAGCACATTGTTGAATCAATTGTTGGGCGAAGAACGTGCCATCGTGAGTGATATCGCCGGGACTACACGCGACGTAATTGAAGAAACCTTAAACATCGATGGAATTTTGTTCCGTTTGATAGATACCGCAGGAATTCGTGAAGGCTTAAGTGATTCAGACAGCGACAAAATTGAAGCGATCGGTATCGAACGTTCCAAACAAAAAATACAACAAGCACAATTGGTGTTGGTCTTAGCTGATGCAACACGTGACGATGTGCAAGAAGTCGCGCATTGGGCTGGTGAAATTCAAGTAAACAATCCTGATAAACACGTATTGTTAGTCCTCAATAAAACGGATGTACAGCAAGTTACCTTAATTGAAAATGTTCCATTCTTGTCCTTATCTGCCTTAACAGGTGCAGGAATTTCTGAATTATCGACGTGGATGGTGGAGCAAATTACGCAAGGTGTGGATATCCAACAAGAGGTGATTGTAAGCAATGCACGTCACGTAGAGGAGTTACAAAAAACCACTACAGCACTGCAAGCAGCTTCCGAAGGATTAGAAAACGGAACGACAGGCGACTTTATCGCGATGGATATCAGACAAGGGATGTACCACTTAGGGAATATTACGGGGGATATTAGTACGGATGACTTGTTGGGGAATATTTTTAGTAAGTTTTGTATTGGAAAATGACCATCGAAAACATCGGTTAACATCTGAAACAAAAAGCAATGAAAATCAGATTGTTACAACGAATTACTTTTCATATTTTTGTACTTTCTTGTTATTTGTGTCTGATATATTGAATATATTTGGTCACAAAACAAGCTTATTGTGACTATTTGTGTCCAAGTTGAAAACTGCAAATTTTAACTTGTCCGCTAAAGTCCAACTAAGGTATATTAATGACTGCTTATTATGTCTTCGTTAAGAAAATACAACAGAATTTGCTTATTCTGTAGGAAAGAGTTTATTGCCCAAAAACGAACAACAAAATATTGTGGTCATCCATGTGCTTCAAGAGCTTATAAAGTAAACAAGAAAAAACAAGATGTTGTTGAAGTCAATTTTGAAGAATTTATCAAAAGGGAACTAATGATTCATTCTGAAACTTTGATACAAATTCAAAATTCAATTTCACATCTATTACAAGTTACAAGATTAAGTAATGCTGAATTCATACCAGTTCAAGATTATTGTGCTATGAAAGGCATTAGTAGAAAGACTTTAAGTAGATTGATAAAAGAAGAAAAAGTTGAAGTACAAAAAATAAGTGAAAGAAAACTATTAATTCGTTTGTAATATGAAAGTAAGTACCTATTTAAGACCTTCCACAGAAGGAAGAAGCAGTATATATTTTGACTATTATGTCAATGGAACAAGAAAAAGGAAGAAATCAGGATTGTTTCTATATACAATAGCTAAAACAAGATTAGAGAAGGACCATAATAAGGAAACTAATCAAATGATTGAAACAATGAAAGCTGAATTAACTTTAAAAATTCAGCGAAATGAAATTGGATATGATGAACCAAAAAAGAAACATACTGATTTTGTAAAGTATTTTAAAACCCTGTTAGATAAACGAGAAAAAACGGGAATAAATTATAGTGGTTGGAAATGTGCTTATAAACATTTACGTGAATTTAGCCCCAATGGTTTACACTTTAACCAATTGAACGCTGATTATCTTGAAGATTTGAAAATGTACTTAATTGATGATTTAAAACTCAAAGGTACTTCTGCACAAAGGTATTTTGATTTAATTAAGCATGGTGTTCATGACGCGTTTAGGGATAGATTAATAAACAAAGATTATGCAGTTGAAGTAAAATCGCCCAAAAAAGAAGAGCCGATTAAAAATTACCTAACAGATTCAGAGCTTAGTTTATTGGTTAAAACGGAATGTAATAATCCAGCGATTAAAAAAGCTTTTTTATTTAGTTGTTTAACAGGTATGTCATTTGCAGATGTACTAATGTTACATTGGAATCATCTTACTAAAGACGATAATGAAGATTGGCAAATAGTTTTTCATAGAAAGAAAACTAAAGGACTTCAATACCATCCAATTTCAAAAGAAGCACTGAGTATTTTGGGTGGAATTGAAAATTCAGACTCAAAAATTTTTAAAGGTTTAAAATATAATGGTTGGAACAATTCTATTCTAAAACAATGGGTTTATTTAGCTGGCATTAAGAAAGAAATCACTTTTCATTGTGCAAGACATACCTATGCAACATTACTTTTGTCAAAGGGTGCAACACTGCCAGTAGTACAAGAACTTTTAGGTCATAAAGACATAAAAACAACACGTATTTATGCAAAGGTTATTGATGAACACAAAAGAGCGGCTTCAAACCTATTGTCTATTAACGGTTTAATAGATTAATTTAGACAATAATACCAATATACATTGTATATTTTTTGGTAAAAATTATCCTATAGTTAAATGGATAAAATGGAAAATAGTATGAAAAGAACAGAATTAGATACAATTATAAATGAGTTCATTTTAAGCGAATTGAACGCAAAAGAATTTATAGTAAAACTAAATGACGATTTGTTTAGCAATGAAAATCTATTAAAAATGTATGATTATCTGAAAAACAATCGTCAAGAAAGTGTTTTAGAGTATTTTTATGAAGAACAATTAATTTCTATTCCAATTCATCCAAATGAAATCAAGCTCAAAGAAATGAATCATTTAGAAGTTTTAGAATATCTCGAAACACTAAGAGAAGATGCTTTTGAAGCAAGGCAAAAGGAACTTTTATTACTTGAATCTGAAATCCTACCGTCTTATATAAATACACATTCAGATTATAAAGAAAATATTTCTACACCTATTACTATAGAAAAAAATGGATTCAATTATAAAGGCAATTTTAAAAACATAGAACGTTTTCATAAATCATTAGTAAGAAATGGTTACATCCAAATTGATTATATAGAATTTAGAAAATTCTTCCAACAATCATTTATTCCCAATGATCAAAAGGTATTTTGGCTAAAAAACTTAAATCAATTGTATTATTTAACACAAAAAATTAGAGATTTAGATAAGACTGTTTTTGACTTTGATAGAAGTAATTATCGTGAAATAATTCCATTCATGTTTGAATATATTCCAAAAAATAAAAAGAATAAGGAAATACTTACTGCAAAAACACTTTCACAAAACAACAAATTATATTTTGATACGACTTTAATTGACAAGTCTTTAAATTACTTGTCTAATCCTGAATATTAGACAAAAGAAAATTTATTTGATTTTACCACCCATCATGATTAAAATACTCTAAGACTTAATTTTAGAGTGGATTTAGCCCTTGTTGCTATCGTATTCTTGCACCATAAAACGCAAGAAATATGGACAATAGATTACTTTACAACGAAATTCAGAAAATAAAAATCATGCTCGAAACTATTAAGGTTTCAGGCAAAGAACACTTCAATGTAAAAGAGGCTGCTCTTTATTTGGGCATTTCTGAAAGCACTCTTTATAAACTAACCTCAAATAATACAATTTCATTTTATCAACCAAACGGAAAATTGATTTTTTTCAAAAAATCTGACCTTGATAATTTCATTGAAAGAGGGCGAAAAAAGAATCATGATGAGATAAAAGAAGAAGCACAGAATCGTATTAAAAACCTTAAAACCTTTTGATATGATTGACTTCGTGCACTTATACTCAAATATTGATAATCATCAAACTTATTTAAATGATAAATACTTGCTTTTTGTTGAAGGTGTGGAATATTTGAAACAAAAAAGACTAGCTTATTTCTGGTATAAAGACCAAGATAGTAAGATGCTTTATAAAATTGGTTACAATAATTGGATTGATATATCAGGTAGCTTAACTAAATACCAGTATTCTGAAAATTATAGCAATCTAACCTTTTCCGATTTATGTTATGCAATTGATTCACTTGCTAAAACTGTAAATAAGCATCCAAACGAGCTGATTCTTCGCTCTTTTGAGTTTGGTCTGAATATTCACATGTTTAATAATCAAAAAGCTTTAGAACTGACAGATTTAGCATTCAATTATAAAAAGATTTTTTTCGAACCTATTGCTAGCAAAAACAAAGATCCAATTTCAATAGGAAAAAAGTGTCGATTGCAAGAATATGATATTAAAATTTATAGTAAAACGATAGAATATGAACTTCCATTCGAAATTCTTAGAGTTGAAGTCAAGGTCAAAAAAATGTGTTTGGTTAGAAAACATAACATTAAAACACTTGAAGACCTAAAAGATATTGAAAAACTATATGAATTATTGAAAATTTTAATTGAAAAAGTTGGGAACACTTTCTTTTACGACACTTCAATAAATTTTCAGGCTTTATCACAAGTTGATAAACAAAAATGTATGCTTTGGCAAAGCGAATTATATCGAAGAAAGCTAATTAAGGAAGCACCTAAAAAATATTTCTATCAAAAAAATAAAATAACTGCTCTTATCAATAAATATGGTGTTTTAAACATTCAACATAACATCATTCAAAATTTGAATAAAGAGTGGAACAACTTTAAAAACAACTAAAATGAAAACAAAATTTAGATTAGATAAATCAAATAAAGAGTTTCAACATGCATTATCAATCATCAATGAAACAAACAAGAACCTATTTCTAACTGGAAAAGCAGGTACAGGCAAAACAACTTTACTAAAACTTATTAAAGAAAAGTCAAAGAAAAAAATGATTATAGTTGCACCTACTGGTGTTGCAGCAATAAATGCTGGTGGGGTAACCATCCACTCATTTTTTAAAATACCTTTTACAGCTTTTCATCCCAACGACTACAGGCTTCAAACGGATAAATTTGTTAAGGAATCAAACATTTATCAAACATTTTATTATAATGAAGACAAAGTTCAAATCATTGAAACATTAGAATTATTGATAATTGATGAAGTTTCAATGGTAAGATGCGATATACTTGACGTAATTGATGCGATTTTAAGAAGTTTTAGAGATTGTGATAAGCCATTTGGGGGTGTTCAAGTTTTGATGATTGGAGATGTGTATCAGCTTTCACCAATTGTTAAAGACAATGATTGGGAAATTTTGAAAAATCATTACAAATCAAAATATTTTTTCAGCTCAAAAGTCCTAGAAAAATCGGAATACGAATATGTGGAACTTACAAAAATATATAGACAAAAAGATTTAGAATTTATTGATTTACTCAATGCAGTTAGAGTAAATAGTTTGAATTCTAAACAATTAATAGTTTTAAATAGTAAATACAGTTCAGCAATTCAGGATGATTTTAATAAATATATTTTACTTGCCACTCATAACAAACAAGTTGACGAGATAAACCAAAGGGAATTAGATAAAATTAATGGAAAAGAATTTTGCTACTATGCGGAAATACAAGGAAAAATTGATGTGGGGAATATTGTAGCACCTGAACTATTATTACTTAAAGTTGGTGCAAGAGTAATGTTTTTGAAAAACGATAATACTTCAAATCAATTCTATAACGGAAAACTAGGTAATGTAATTGAATTAGAGGATGATAAAATCATTGTAAAATGTGATGATGGATTAGAAGTTGAAGTTGAAAAAATGTATTGGGAAAATCAAGAGTATTCATTTGATGATAAAAAAAGTAAAGTGAATCAAAATACAATTGGAACATTTTTACAATACCCATTAAAATTAGCATGGGCAATAACCATTCATAAAAGTCAAGGTTTAACTTTTGACAATGTAATTGCAGATTTAGGCAACTCATTTGCAATGGGGCAGGTTTACGTTGCTTTAAGTCGTTGCACTTCATTTGAAGGGATAATTTTAAAATCTAGGATTAGTTGGTCTAACTTTTCGATCTCCAATTCAATTGTTGAATTTGAAAAAGAAAGGAAAAAATTGTTGAAAGAAAAAAGCTATTAGAGAGCGACTAAATGAATAATATCCTATGTCAAATATAAACTAACAAAAAAAGTATTTCAAACCCTCTATGAGCAATAAAAAAAGCTTTTAGAGGGTTTTCTTATTTTATACTTTTATGACAAAATAATCAGAATAGTACAGTAAATAATTAGATTTAATGATTATACCAAAATGGCTAACTAATTTTCAAAGTCAAATAAACCAATAATTTTTATACCTAAACCTTTAGATATAGCTTTTAAAGTACATAATGTTGGATTAACGACACCTCTTTCTATTCGTGTAATTTGGGGCAATGAAACATCGGCTCTATTGGCAAGTTCTTCTTGAGAAAGACTTTGTTCTTCCCGCAAACTTTTCAGATGTTTGCCAAATGTTGCCAAATAATTTTTATCCCGAATGTTAATCAAGTTATATTTAAATTTATCTTGATGTAAAATTCAGCTAATCATAAATGATTTGCCTAATCATGCATGATTAGAATGACATATAATTGTATTTTTGTCTGTAAAAACAATCATTTATGAAACATACAATCTTTTCAAAATTTAATTTAAAGTATTTGTATTTTATTTTTTTCATTATACAATTCTCATATTCATTTGGGCAACCTACAATAAAAGAATTGGAAGAGTTAGTAAATACTTCTGTGGCTGACATGAAATCAAAAATGCCTTCGGGTTATGTTTTTGAAAACAAAGATGAACTGACAACATATTGGGATAATAGAAATTTAAAAGGAGGGATTTCTGTTACAGAAGAATATAAGGGTAATAAAATTCAATTTTCATTCTTTGATGAAAATATCTATAATTCACTATTTAAAGATTTCAATGCAAGGACCTCCAAGTGTAATTTGAGAGAAGAGGAAGAACAGGATAATATTATTTTTTCATCGATTTGTAATGGATTTAATTATAGGTTTGAAATATTGAAATCAGGCAACATCGTAGCAATGTATTCATTCATTATTAGCTCTGAGATAAAGATAGAAACTGTTAATTTTATACCGCCGATTCCTAATGAAAATCAGAACAATAATAAAATAGAAGATAAAACATTAGAGGAAAAACTTTTCGTTACCAAGGATTCCTATTCCTCCAATAATTCAGATTCTTTATCATTAAATAAGGATTTAATTGAATTATTCAATAAATGGGAATCAATACTTTTACAAAAAGGCATATTTGATTATGTAACCAAAAGTGATTGTGGAAATATTGATAAAATGGAAAAACTATATGAAAAAGGAAAATATCCAATGCATATTGATTCTCAGAATTTCATCAAATGTGACTACAATAAAGATAAATCAACTGATTACATTTTAAACTACTCGTTAGACAACTGTTTTCGTGGTAACACTTGGATAACTGATTTTGTTTTTTTTACTTCAAAAAATCAAGAGATATTAATTGATACAAACTTAACATGGATTTTAAAGAAAAAGTATGCTGATTATGTAAAAAAGAATTTTGGTAAAGATGAATATGTTTATTTAAAAAACAATTATATAGTGACACATAAATTTATTATAGATAAAGTAATTAACGGCGATTTTTATGGAACCTTTCTTCTTCTTCAAGATGGGGCAAATTGTTGTCCAGAAATTAGTGGAAATTTTATTTTTAATTCTTCCTCATATGATTTCAAAGTCAATAAAGTAGAAAAAAGAGAATGAAATTATAATCTGAGTATATTAAAACTGTCAACATTTCGTTAGAATAATAAAGTTTGAAATTTTCTTTATTTTGCTGATTTTTGCATACTTTTAGTTGAAAGCTGTCACAGTTATGGGCACAAGCTGTTCAGAAACCGTTATAGAATCAACTAGAATAATTTTTTGTATCGGAAAGTAATTTAAATTTCTTCATTCACTTCCTTCATCACCTCCGCAAAAAGTTCCACCGATTTAATACGATCTTTCACATCAAATACATGCGTAGCAACGATTAATTCATCGACTCCTGTCTGTTCAATAAACGTTTTCACTTTCTTTTTTACCGTTTCTTTGCTACCGATAAATGCATATTTGGACATCTGTTGCACGGAAGGATGTTGGATCGTGTTTCGAAATTCGTTTGTTATTTTAAACGGAGGTTCTAATGGACTTCTGTCTCCTGTTAAAATCCCAATCACTCTAGAATAGTAAGAGCTTGAAAGAAATTCTGCTTCTTCATCGGTATCAGCTATAATGACTGAAATTCCGGCTATGGAATATGGTTTAGATAAGGTAGCGGAAGGTTGAAATTGCGTTTTATAAATTTTTAGTGCGTCTAATAATTGTGCACTTGAAAAATGACTTGCAAAAGCGTACGGCAATCCTTTTTCTGCCGCTAAATAGGCACTTGTTGTACTTGAACCAAGTATGTAAAGCGGTACATCCACTCCTTCTGCCACGTTTGCTCGAACAGATTCGTGTTTATTGTCCACCGAAAAGTAATCTTGAATTTTTTGAACTTCTGCCGGAAAATGCATCGCAGCTTCGTAAAAATCAGAACGAATCGCACTTGCTGTAGCTTGATCTGTTCCTGGTGCTCTACCCAACCCTAAATCAATGCGATTAGGATACAATGTGCCTAACGTACCAAATTGTTCGGCTATGATAAGCGGAGAATGATTGGGTAACATAATTCCACCCGAACCTATACGCATATGCTGTGTTTCCTCCGCAATTTTCCCGATTAAAATAGAAGTCGCGCTACTGCCGATAGCATCCATATTATGGTGTTCGGCCAACCAATATCTTGTATAACCAGTACTCTCAGCAAGTTTCGCAATTGCCACAGAATCATCAAAGGTTTGACGAAACGATTTCCCTTGTGAAACAACTGCAAGGTCAAGAATGGAGTAAGCAATTTCTTTTTTAAGCATAATTGAAAACTATCTACCTGCAAAAGTAATAGAATCCAAAAAGCAAGGGTGAAATAAATTGACACAAAACAAAATCAATGATTGAAAATCCAATACTAGAACTTTGTGTAACTTTGTCGGAAGTTAAATAAATCAATTTGGTTACGCTTATGGAACAGACTAAAATGCTAAGCTACGTTAAAAATGTATTGGAAAATATGCCATCGGATTGGCTAAATCTTACCACACACCGTTTAGATATTTATGATGAGAAGTTAGCGAAAACTGAATTTTTAGACCAATTTGAACGTTTATTTAGCGCGAATAATACAACAACTGGCGCACTTAGTGAATTACGTACCGCATATGATTACATCCGTTTGGGGCATCCGTTATCGTGTGTATTGGAGTGGGCTATAGCTAAGTTGCATAACATCAAAACAGAAAATGTAATTAGTTTTTCTTCCAAAACAACGCCAATTTTAGCTGTTTTAAGAAAGAACTTATTAGCGAATAAAAAGACACAGATTGCCTATGTTGGAGAATTACCTACATTTTTTGATGTGGAACTAGTCAAAAACGTGTATGGGTATCATTTTGACTTAGTGAAAGTGAATAATTTACAAGAAGTTACTCCAATAGATGGAAGTATCATTTTTCTTTCTCAACCAGCATCGATGTGTCATTTTGAGTTAGTTCCTACGGTTGATTTTTACATCCATATCGATAATCAATTAGGAAGTATTCTACTTGTAAACGGAGACAAAAACGACAACTACGTTTCAGAAATTCAACACGTACGAAGAAGAGAAACGATTGCAATGACTCCGGCAAATACCTTGAAGGTGCTACAATTTTTAACGAATACAAACCCGAATCCAATTCAAAAAAGCAATTTTGAAGAGAATAAATCGATTGTTTTAAATTCCATTAAAGAAATTACCAATACTAATATCAAAGCCTTGGTAGCTTCTAGTGGATTATCAACGCAATATGCGATTGTGATGGGACTGATTCATGATGCAGTAGAAAATCATCCTGGAAAAGAAATCAAAATTGTAGTTCCTCCGAATTGTTATGGTGGCACGAATGACCAAGCTCGAAGAATTGCTGCTTGTTTGGACAATGTAGAGGTGTTAGATTTACCCGTAGATGGTGGAAATAACATGGTGGCTTGTATCGATGAATTATTAGAAAAAATCGCACAAGAAGATGCCATTCCATACATTATCGCTGAAATACCAACCAATCCGCGTGTTGAAGTTCCAGACTTAATCCAATTAAGAGATGTATTAAGCAAAGAACGTAAAACTACAACAGGCGATTTGGCGATTGATCCAGTGTTTATTTTAGACCAAACGTTTTGTCCAAATGTTCACTTCTTAGGCGAAAATAATATCCTTTCAACGGTTCGAACGATTGCTTATGTAAGTGGTTCTAAATTCCCGAGTGGCGGAAAATGTACCGCTGGATATTGCGTATCCAATGAGAAAGCAAAAGTGTTGATGGAGAAAATCGAAGTTCATTTACAATTATGTGATAATGAAGCGACACCGCTGCAAATGGAAATTTTAGCAAAACAATTACCTTCGATGAATCAACGTATTCAAGATGCGTATAAAAACACACGTGATTTTGTCAACTTTATCAGTGAAACATTGCCAGCAGCGAAAATCAATTTTGTATCGGAAGAATTAGCGCAGCAGGGATTCACACCTTCTGTTTTTTCGTTGGATTTACCGACAAAAGGAAATACACCCGAAGAAAAAGAAGAATACAAAAGAGCCTTGAATTTGAAGTTGATTAATAAGATGATCACTGAAATCCCAACAGAAAGCAAGTATTGTGTGAGTTACGGACAATTAAAAGGCTGTTATTGGACCATTCCTGCAACATCTACACAAGGAACAACAAAAGAAGGCGATAAAGATTATATTGCTCGTGTAGCGCTGTCTCCTTCCTTGGATTTGGAATTGCATAAGAAAGTGTTTTTAGATTTTGTGAAGGAAATATAATTGTTTCTCCCCTTGAGGGGAGATGAAGAGGGGTGACAACCTTTGAATTTGATAAAGAAATTTCTAAAGTGAAACAATCTCCAAAAGTAAAAACCCCCTGGCCTACCAAAGCTGCCATGGAACAGATCTATGAAAAGAATCTGTGGGGTGGAAAACCTACTGAATTCTATTCGGGGGAAGGTTCTCATGATCCTGCATTGGTAACTCCTTACATCGAAGTGGTTTCTAATTTTCTTCAGTCTTTCGAAAAACCACTCACAGTTTGCGATTTGGGTTGTGGTGATTTTAATATTGGAAGGGAATTGGTGGAATTTGCAGCACATTATCATGCGGTTGACATCGTTCCTTCCTTGATAGAACGGAATACAACCCTTTTTAAAAATGAAAATCTTTCATTTCACTGTTTGGATGTGGCGGCAGATGAACTTCCAGCCGGTGATTGCGCGTTAGTAAGACAAGTTTTACAACACCTTTCCAATCAAGAAGTACATCAGATTTTAGAGAAATTATCGCGCTATCGTTATGTCATAATCACCGAACACATTCCTTCTGGAGATTTCGAACCAAACAAAGATAAAATTTCGGGTCAGGGGATACGCTTGAAACAAAATAGTGGGATAGATGTGTTATCCGAACCTTTTCATTGGAAGGTGAAAGAAGCGAAGGTACTGTTGTCTCTAGAACTTGATAATGGGAAAGGAAGGATCGTAACAACCTTATATCTACTTTAATTCTTTTTTGCTCCATCCATACTTAAAATTTTTAACTCCACCCGACGATTTAACTGCCTGTTGACAGGATTATCACTACCGTCGGGATGGGTATTACTCACTGCTGGTTGTGTTTCTCCATAGCCTTTCGAAACCAATTGGTAGCTTGGAATTCCTTTTTTTATTAGAAAATCAACCACTGATTTTGCACGTTGATCGGAAAGTACTAAGTTGTACGCATCTGTTCCTTGCGAATCGGTATGCGCAGAAATTTCTACAACCATGTTTGGGTATTTCGTTAAAATGGCAATAAGTTTGGTTAATTCCACATTTGATGCTGGTCGTAGACTCGATTTATCGAAGTCAAAAAATAGATTTTTGAGTATAATTTTTGAACCTACTACTAAGGGTTGAAGTTGAATCACATCGTGGATTTCATAATAATTAGACTCCTTAGCCACATCGATGTTTGTGGATTGAAACAAGTAATTTTCCACTTCATAAGTCACATTGTAATTTTTTCCAGAAGGAAGAACCAGAATATAACAACCACTTACCGTATTTACATGGTAGGTTCCTATAACAATTCCTGTTTCATTGTCTGTAACGGTGATAAATACCTCCCCAACAATTGGATTTCCGAAGGCATCGGTCACACAACCTTTAAGTACGGTGAGAGGTGGCTCTTTAAAGGATTTAAATGTGATGCGATAGATGTCCTTTTCTCCATAACCACCGGCTTTAAAGGAGGAATAATATGCACGTTGTTTGTTTGGACTCACAACCAAGTAAATATCATCTTCGGGTGAGTTGATCGGGTAACCAATGTTAATAGGTTTCTCCCATTGCTTGCTTGCATCTTGCGTACTATAGAAAATATCAAAACCACCCATGGTTTCATGTCCGTTAGAACTGAAATAAAGCGTCTTTCCATCAGGGTGAATAAACGGAGCATCTTCTTCAAATGGGGTATTGATGGTAGGACCTAAATTCATGGCCTTCGCCCACTCTCCTGTTGGAAGTTTGTTACTCACGTAGATATCCCTTCCTCCATATCCACCAGGTCGGTCACTCACAAAGTATAATTTTTCCTCATCTGCAGACATGAAAGCGCTTGGTTCCCAGCCTTTCGTATTGATATTTTCGTTTAATTTAGCTGGTAAGGACCAACGATTTCCATTCAAATGGGTTACATATAAATTGCCCGATCCATCGATTGAATCTTTGTAAATGAGTATAATTTGACCATCGATTGAAATACCAACTGACGCTTCATTACCCTCTGTATTAATTGTTGTTCCAATGTTTTTTCCGATTTCCCACGTCGTATCTTTTTTATGGGCAATAAAAATATCTTCGTATGTAATGCCCGAGTTATCACCAACCCTGCCTGTACTATTTGGTTTTCGCGTTGTATAAATTATCGTGTTTTCATCCGCTGTAAGTACAGGAGAATATTCTGCGAATTGTGTATTGATGTGCGGACCTAGATTTGTAATCTGAACATCGACAGGATTTGTAACTAATTTTTTGGCAACATTGCACGTTTCAATTTTTCGAGCGACTTCTTCCATCAAGTCTTGTTCTTTGTGCGGAGAAATGAGCGCTTCAAAATGCTGGTAGGTTTCTATGGCTTTGTCAAATTGATAGTCCGAATGGTAAGCATCTCCTAGGTATAAAAATGCCATTTGGTGGTCTTTGTCATCCTTCAATGTGCACTTTACAATGCATGTAATAGCGTGTTCTAAGTAACGAATAGCACGGAATTTTTGGGTGTTAGAATGAATATAACATAAACCAATCAAAAAATTTAATTCAGGATTAAGGGAGTCTTTTTTAATCACCTTTAGATACAAAGGTAAAGCTTCTGCAAATCGATCATTTTCGATCAATTCATCTGCTTTTTCAATCGTTTTACTATCTATTTCACTAGTGATTTGGGAATATAAATCCATATGAGAAGCAGTTAGTAGACAGATGATGAAGATGAAGTTTTTCATATGTTATTAAGGAATATTAAGAACGCAAAGTTCTGATAAAATGATTAAGAATAATTTACATAAATTCCAATTTGAATTACATAATTCACTTGGATTTAATATTCAGAAGTGAAACTATTCTTTTATTAAGTTACTTCAGTATTAGACATGATTCAATCTTTACAATTTTGGATTATATGAAATTGTAGCTAGGAAATTTGGAAAATCTTTGGTAGAATTTGCGGCACATTATCACGCAGTTGACATCGTTCCTGATTTGATGGAGCATAATAAAACAAAATTTCAAGATACCAATATTACCTTTCAATGTTTGGATGTCGCGGTAGATGAACTTCCAACCGGTGATTGCGCGTTGGTAAGACAAGTATTGCAACACTTATCCAATCAAGAAGTTCATCAGATTTTGGAGAAATTATCGCGCTATCGTTATGTCATCATCACCGAACACATTCCTTCTGGAGATTTCGAACCTAATAAAGATAAAATTTCGGGTCAGGGAATCCGCTTGAAACAAGATAGTGGGATTGATGTGTTAGCCGAGCCCTTTCATTGGAAGGTGAAAGAAGCGAAGGAACTGTTGTCTCTAGAACTTGAAAATTGTAAAGGAAGGATTGTTACAAACTTGTATTATATCAAATAAATTATTCTCTCTCTTCTTATCCCAATACATCTCCTCGTTGGCTATCCAATTTCAATAAGATGTAAATCATCACACTGAAAGACATCATCGAAGAACCACCATAACTAAAAAAGGGAAGTGGAATACCAATTACAGGGGCAAATCCTATGTTCATACCTATATTCACAGCATAGTGATAAAATAAAATCATTGCCACAGAATAAGCGTATACACGATTGAAAGTTGATTTTTGTCGTTCTGCAATTTGTATAATTCGAAACAACATAAACATAAAT
>CANGHE010000048.1 GCA_947453545.1 Flavobacteriia bacterium | reverse complement strand
TGAAAAAAAATAGTTGATTTTTATGATATTTATTCAATTACTAGGCTATTTCTATTAAATCTAAGTTCGTTGTATAATACAAGAAACCTTTCACATTTGGAAAGCCCATTTCTTGCAATACCTTTTTATATAATTTGACTTGCTTTTCATTCTTATTTGTTTGTAATCCAGATTTAAAATCAATTACGATAGTTTCCTTTTCTTTGAATATAATTTTATCAGGACGCTTGGCTTCATATTTCCCAATCAAAATTGTTTGTTCGTTAGTAATTGATTGCGCATCCTCTAACAATTCATTGTAAGCTTGATTAGAAAAAATTCGAACCAGATCTACTTCAATACGTTCTTGAAATTCAAGTTCTATTTTGGAAGTACTTATTAATTCAACTAATAAATTCTTCATATCCTTTAAGTTATGCAACAAAGACAAAACTTCATGCAATTGATTTCCATATCTTCTAGCATCACTCAAATCTTCATCATCCTCTAACAAACCAGCATTCAAAGAGATATCAGGAAACCATAATTGATCTTGTATTGTTAAAGGTCTAAAATTTGCCTCTTCCCCATCAGTCAATGTTGTATGCTGATGAGAAGTTCTTTCTCCAAAGGAAAAAATTGAATCTACATGCTTTATATCCTGCAACTTACTTAATGCATCATGAAACTTAAACCCGAATTTATTCTTTGACTTACCAAGGTGTAAATTTCCAATATACAAACGATCTACCGGACGCGTCATCATTACATAACATAAATTCATTTTATCCAAATAAATTTGAGACTCCTCCTTCTCCGATTCCCAACGAATATTGTCAATTTTACTGTTTTTGGATAATCCTGTATAGAAAAAATGTTTACCCTGTTGAATTAAAAACTTACTCTTTTTTGAATCTAAAGAAAAGTCCATATTTGGTAAAATAACAATAGGAAACTCTAGTCCTTTTGACTTATGTCCAGTCATAATTTTAATCGCCTCTCTATTATCTGGAATTTGTATCGATGAATCTTTACCCTTTGATTCGTATGTTTCTATGAATAAATCTAATTCAGGACCGTTCGATAAATCAAATTCAAATAGCATATCGGACAAATGATGTAAATATGGATTGTTTAATTCAGAAATATGAACCAATCTGTAAAACCCTTGAATCAAAGAATATAAATTATCATAGCGAAAGAAAAAGTTTTCATCTGAAACGAAATAGGAACGAATAAATTCATTTGAAGCAAAGTAAGTGCTTTTCTTCCCTGTATTTGGATTAACATATTCTTTCCAAAAAATACGTTGATCATTTAATGGATTTTCGCTAAAACAGGAAAAATATAAATCTGAGAAACGTTTTGCTTCTAACTCACCTGAAGGATTTAACCTCCATTTCAAATAGGATATTGATAAACGAACATACTGGTCGGAATTGACTAATAAACTGTCATCTGAAACAACCTTATAGCGTTTAGATAATTCAATAGCCCAACTATTACATTCTTTTTTTGTACTACCCAAAATACAAATGTCTCCACATTCATATCCATCAGACAAAATATTTTCAACCCACTCCAAGAGCATTATATTAAGTTGATCATCATCACTTTTTTCAATTTCCTTTGAATGAATCTCTATGTATCCCCCATCCTTTCCTTTGGGATTCTGAAAAACATCATCATAAAAAGATTGAAAATTTGGAGCCAAAGTGGATCGTATTTGTTCAAAAAATGAATTATTGAATTGAACAATCTTTTTTCTAGATCGGTAGTTGTCCTCCAACACCCTCTTGAATCCTTGACTATTAAAAAAAGAAGATTTAACAGCTGTTTCCTTATCTAATTCAGGATTATATATTTCAGGTAAAGCAACGAATTGCTCAGCTAAACCGTTTTTGAATCTATAAATGGACTGTTTAGCATCTCCAACAATTAAATTATCATGACTATTCGCTAAAGATTCATGCACTAATGGGATAATATTCATCCATTGTAAACGCGAAGTATCTTGAAATTCATCCAACAAAAAGTGTTTGAAACGATTCCCTAAACGTTCGTATATAAAAGGAGCATTTTCATCCTTTATCAAATCAGAGATCAATTTATTAAACTCTGAGATTCGTATGATATGTTCGGAAGATCTAACTCCTTCAAGTTCTTTCGAAATGAATTGCAACAATGCCAAGTTATAGAAATTCTTAACCGCTTCTTTTAATATAAAATATTCTTTTATTTTAGATCTGTAAAACTCTTGAAAATCTAAAGCTTGTGATACTAAATCAGATGGAAAACAATCCCCTTTATCTGTAGATTTTTCAAAATTATTAAGCATTGTAGGAGAAAAGAACCCACCATTCTCGTCCGCAGCTTCAAGCAATTTATCATTAACTAATTTGATAAATGCTTTCGTATTATTAGACTTACCTGGTAATTTTGAAACATCTAAATCTTTGAAATTATCATACAGTGATTCAGCCTTCTCTCTAATAGTATCTTCGATGTGCTTAATATCATACTTGATTTGTTGCAATGCTTCTGGTGAAAAATCATTTTGCAATAAATTTTCAACCTGTTTGAAATATTTCTCATTAGTCAAAATAGAAGCAAACTTTTTGAGTTCTCGTTGAAAATTCCAAGACTCTTCTCCTTCTAATTTTTCCTTTGAATAATTTAAAACCAATTTAGTCAATGCAGTTTTCGCATGTTCATCTATATTGTCCAATAAAGTCTCAACGACTTCATCTAGTACTTCTTCTTCATTTAATACAATACGGAAATCATTAGCAATATTTAATTCTTTAGAGAAAGATCGAATTAATCTTAGATTGAATTTATCTATTGTCATTACATGAAAATCTTCAAATTGATGCAATATTTGCTTCAATGCATTCTTAGCACGTTTCTGCAGAATCTCTGTTTTAATGTTCAAATTTGAAGAAACAACCTCAATTAATTCTAATGCTTTAGATTGATTTTTTTGGTCTTGTGACATCGAATTTGCAATAAAATCTAATGCCAAAACGATTCTTTCCTTCATTTCGAAGGCGGCTTTATTAGTAAATGTCATTGCCATAACTTGCGCGAAGTTTCCTGCGCTATGATCGTCTAACAATAACAACTTTAGATATGTCTGAACCAAGTTATAGGTTTTTCCACTTCCTGCTGATGCATTTAATACTTCTAAAGCCATAAATTGAATTTTAATTGAAGATACACATTATACGACCAATATGAAAAAAATAACAACATAAAGAACAATGAACAAGATCTATAAAAAATAAAAAGAGGCTGTATCTAAATGATACAACCTCTTCAAAAATTCTATTTAGTGTATTAAACTTCTGTGTTTTCAATAACAGCAGAAGAAGTTGAAAAAGCTCTATCTACTTTTTTAAACAACCCTTGTAATACCTTACCAGGACCAACTTCAACAACTGAAGAAGCACCATCGGCAATCATTTGTTGCATTGTTTGTGTCCATTTCACTGGAGCTGTTAATTGATCTATTAAATTTCTTTTTATTTCATTAGGATCATAAACTGCTTTAGCAACAACATTTTGATATATTGGACAGATCGGAGTTGAAAATTCAGTTGCTTCAATTGCTTTTGCCAATTCTTCTTTTGCAGACTCCATTAAAGGAGAATGGAATGCACCTCCAACCTGTAAAACAACAGCCATTTTAGCACCAACTTCTTTTAATTTTATGCATGCTTCTTCAACAGCAGAAAGTTCTCCCGAAATAACCAATTGACCTGGACAATTATAATTAGCGGCTACAACTACCCCGTTAATTGATGCGCATACATCTTCAATAATTTTATCTTCCAAACCGATAATAGCAGCCATAGTAGAAGGCTGTGCCTCACATGCTTTTTGCATTGCCAAAGCACGTTTATAAACCAAATTTAACCCATCTTCAAAACGTAATGTTTTATTAGCTACCAATGCTGAAATCTCACCTAAAGAATGCCCAGCAACCATTTCTGGCTGAAATGATTCTCCTAAGCAAGCAGCTAATATAGTTGAATGCAAAAATATAGCAGGTTGAGTAATTCTTGTTTGTTTTAATTCTTCATCAGAACCATAGAACATAATTTTATGTATCTCAAACCCTAAAATTTCATCTGCCTTTATAAACAATTCTTTTGCTAAAGGATTTGAATCGAACAAATCTTTACCCATTCCTGTAAACTGAGCTCCTTGTCCCGGAAAAACATATGCTTTCATACTTTAAATCAAATTAGTTGATGAAACAAATATAACAATTGTAATAGTTATGTCAAAAAAAAACTCCTCGCCAAAAAAATGACGAGGAGTTTATTAATCTTTACTAATTCAATATTATCTCACCACTTGAATATTAGCAACAGAAGTAATTCCATTGTTCTCAATAGTTGCAATATATGAACCATTTTCTACATGTGATAGGTCTAAACTAAACATATCATTCATAGTAAAATCACTAGCTAATTGATAAACTAATTTACCAGATAAATCAGTAACTTTTATACTTAACGAACCTTTCTCAGTTGCTATAGTAAATAAACCTGTTGATGGATTAGGATAAACTTTTATAGCATTTAAAGAAGCTACACTTAAACCAGCATGTTTATTATTAACAGTAACAGTATATGATTTCACACTATTATCTTTCGCTTTAACTACATAAACAACAGGAGAAGAGAAGTTATTCGATGTCACCCCACTCTCTTGGTTAACCGAATTAACACTTACACTTGCATTCTTACTTGATAAAGTAAATGACGCGATTAAATTAGTTAAATCAGTGTTGCCAGGTACATCTAACGTAATATTAGTTCCATTAATAACACCTTTTGCAATTGGAGACTTAAACTCAAAAGAAGTAATATCTTTTGAAGCATCAGCACTAATCAAACTTACTGTTACCGTATACGTTTTTGTAGTTCCATCTTCTGCTTTTACAATATAATTAAGAGTACTTGTAAAATCATTAGTTGTAGTACCACTTACTTGATTAACATTATTTACAGTAACTGTAGATTTTGGAGAAACATTAAATACAGCAATTAATGCTTTAACATTAATAGTATCAATCATTTCTACACTAATGTTATTTCCTACAATTGTACCAACTACTTTAGGATTATCAAAACCAAAAGATAAAATATCCTTCGCTGAACTTAAATTAACTTCATTTACAGTTACGGCGTAAGTTTTAGTTGTTGCATCCTCAGCAGTAACTAAATAATTAACTGTGTTTGTAAAATCATTAACAGTTGTTCCACTTACTTGTGGTAAAGAGTTAACTGTTACAACACTATATGGTGATGCGGTAAATTTCGCTACTAAACCTGAAATATTAGAACCAACTGGAACATTAACAACGATATTAGTACCACTAATAGTTCCTGTTATGTTAGGATCAACAAATCCAAAACTAGTAATGTCTTTTGCTGAACTTTTCAATACAATAACTGTAACAATATAATCACGTGTAGAACCATCTTCTGCAGTAACAGTATAAGTTATTGGACTAGAAAAATCATTTACATTAACATTAGACGTTTGTGCAACAGCACCAATTTTAACAGTTGCCTTAGGAGAAACAGTAAACTTAGCTGTTAATGCGCTTACTGAAGAACCTCTAGGCAATGAAACAGTAATATTTGTACCATTAATTACTCCACTTGCTATTGGACTTGCTATTCCAAAAGTGACAAAACTTTTCAATGAACTTTTAACCGTTGAAACAGTAACTGTATATGTTTTTGTAGAACCATCTTCTGCTTTTACAACATATTTAACAGGTGAAGTAAAATCATTTGAAGTAGAGTTCGAAACTTGTGTCATTGCACCAACCGCTACAGTTGATCCTGTAGATGAAGTAAATGTAACAACAATTTTTGTTAAATCTGTTCCAGAAGGAACATTCAACAATATTGTAGAATCTTTAATCACACCATAAGTTACTGATGATGTTCCGTAACTGAAAGATGTAATATCTTTTTCAGAACTTTTTGGAGCCAAAGTAATAGTAACATTATAATCTTTAGTTGTACCGTCTTCTGCTGTAACTGTATATACTAAGGTATTGGTATAATCATTAACTGTAGTAGCAGAAACTTGATCAATAGATGAAATAGTAACTTTAGCCTTCAAAGATGTAGTAAAAGTAGCAATTAACTTAGTAATATCAGTTTTATTTGGAACAGTCGCTGTAATTGTATTAACACCAACAACTGCATTAACAACAGGATTAGCATCAACAGAGAATGTCAAAATATCTTTTGCAGAACTTTTAGCAGCAACTTCACTTACATTTAATGAAATTGATGGTATCGGAGAACCTCTAAATCCTACAGAATAATATGTTCCATCTATCCCTACTGGCACTGCTAATTGATTTCCAAAAGAAACAGCTCCAGTAATTGAAGGAGAAGTTCCATCATATCCAAATGAAATAGTAGTATTAGGCGAAGAAATACAATATAAATACAATTTACCATTTTCCATCAAAATTGGATTGTCGAACTTAGCATTTATATAGTCCCACTTAGTAGTATTCGTAATAGTATACTCTTGATTTTCAACTAATGCTGTTAAGTCATCTGTTTTAAGTCCTGTAAAATCCTTGCTACTTGGATCTGGCGATACAGGATGCCATTCATATACATTTAGCTTGATTAATTCATTCGTTAAGTTAGGCTTAGTAGCATCCGTTGCATATGCTAAAAAGTTTATTGAATTAACTTTAACTTTAACAGCATTAGAATCGCTAATTACAATACAAGACTTAAAATCTGTAAAAGTACCACCTGGTCTTGTTGCGTTTACCCAAATTGGAGCATTCACATAATCTTTATTATTTGAATTATATTTAGCTTGAAGATTTTCAATATTTGCAATTGCTAAAGTTGAATCTGCAATAGTAAAATAAGTTGAAAATGAATTATCAGCTGGATATTGATCAATTAATGTATCTCTTTTTAAATCACTCGTTAAATTAATAAATGAATACTTTAAAGTATAATCACCTACAGGCAAGTCAAAATCTGGTTTAAATACCTTTTTAAACTTGAAATAACCTAAAGTATCTAGTGGATATAAATCATCTGGAGTTCTTGCTCCTCTTTCTCTTAAAGTATCTAAGTATAAAGTATCAGCATAAATTGACTTTCCTCCAAATGATATATCAGCAACTGCTAAGATATTAGTTTGCAATTGGGATCCTGAATTTATGATAGCATATCCCAAAGTATCATGAATCATACCCTTTCTAGCTAAGAATTGAGGGCGTGTTCTTTTTAATGGAGTTACAACATATGATTTATCAAATTTAATGTCATAATCTAACACTCGTTTTCCTCCAATGTATCCCATTACATCTTCCTGACCTTCACGGATGACATCAGAGATTTTTTGTCCATCTTCTTGTGAAATAAGAATTACAGGAATTTTAACTTTTAAACCTGTAGCATTAGAATAATTTTCACTAGAAGAAGCTGTTCCTGTAAGTGGCCAAACACCTCCTTGTCCAGTAGGATCATTGAACGGTCTGTTGTTTATAATTACACAAGCTACAGCACCAGCATTTTGAGCGCGTAACGCTTTTATACAAAACGCAACACCACCACCACGATATAACACGGCAATTTTCCCTGTTAAATCTGATGATAATACTTGATCTTCCGCAAGTGAATCCTTCCCTAATGCCAGCGGCGCAGAAACAGATTTTTTTGCTATGCTTCCATTGCCCCAATACTGAACAGTAGAATCACCAAGTCCCAAATTGTAAAACCCCTTTATCTTAGAAGGTGATTCAATTTCGAACACAGCCTGAGCATTAGAAAAAATGCTAACAAAGACTGTTAGAAATAGTAAAACAATTCTCATAGTATAAATTTTATAAGTGAATAGGACAAATATATAAAATAAAAGTTAAAAAAATATAAAGGAATTAAAATACTCTACTTAATATATAGGAATTAAGAACTAGCAAAATAAATTAAGATGTAAAAAAAATGATATGGTTGCCTTTCAAATAGGCTTATCAAATTCTTTTTCTTAATAAAAACTCATATTCCATTAGTTATCCAATAGATAAACAAGATCTATTTTAAATGTAAAAGGTGATATTTTTAAAATATTTGCAGGTAAATTTTCGCCTGAACTTCTGTATACGTAAGGAGAAATATTTGTAGAAATATGATTATTATTGCTAGTTTGATTCAATTCTTTGAAATATAAATTTTCTTTACTATAAAAAACCCCATTATAGGCTCCTATAATATGCAAATCAAACACATCAGACAATCTTATATTCAACCCTAATAATGGTGAAAACTTCCACATATTTGAATACAAATTAGCATGTACAGATGCTCCAATCGGCTTTTCTTGAACATAGATAGTAGATTTACCCTTTGCGCCTAATTCGTCAATAATTGTATTCTTATAAAATAAATAATCAAATTGCAACCCAAATCTTAACTTCAATACACTTACTACACCCTCATCAATATCATCATCATTCTCAGAAAACCTTAAATCTCTTTTTAATAAAGGTAGTTCATAGGCAAAACCCGTACCTGTTTCTAAATAAAGTGAATTTAAATTAAATGAAGAAACAGCAAAGGAAAGATGAATAGGGTTAAATATAAATCTATTTGAATATTCCCTTTCAAACAAACCTAAATCTATACCAATATTAGTATTAACTTTTGATACACCCAAAGGTTGATCTAAAGAAATCGAAGATTTGGAATCGGTAAATCTCAATTGTAAATCACTTGCAGTTGTATATACTTGATTTGTAAATAAACCTACTTTCAAATAACTATTATCAAAATTCTCAGCCTCTTTTAATCCATTATTTTGTGAAAAAACTAAATTTAAACTTAGACAAAATATTACAACATTATAAAAATATCTTTTCATACTATAACTTTTAACCTAATCAAAATAATTGTTTACAACTGAAGTCAAATAAAAAGCTACTCATTACTAATAATTAGACTTTTTTTCTAAATTGATTATAATTCAGAACAAATATACAAAAAACAAAAAACCCCTAGCTTTCACTAAGGGTTTTAATCACAGTACTCGAGGCGAATATATTTTCGAACCAATTTGCAGAAGACTTAAAGAGACTTCACGATTGTTACAATCTAATTAATCAAACAACTTATTAAAATAATAGGTGCAATTTACATTGTGCCTATTCTACTATTTACTTACTAGAAAATTAGAAGTAGAATTACGTAAATCAAGAATAATTCAAGATTTTTTGCACTTTTCAAAAATTCCAAATAATTATTATAAAATAAAGGATTGCTCACGTGTACGTGTCTTGTCCTCGCTATATCAAAGTAAATACTAAAATGAATAAATTATTAAATGAAATAAATAAAACTAGAATAAAAATATACTATAACTTGAATGAGTTAACAGATATTACTGGGTTAAAAACAAGAGCATTAAAATACAGAATGTCAGAAGTAAAAAAAAAATATACCTATATACCTCATCTATTAAGAAAGGAAGGAAGAAGTTGGAAAATACATTACACATTAATTATAGAGTTTATGCCTAAGTACTCTTCTAATACAAAAACAATTTATAATGAAAATTGGATTTCTACTAGTACATGGAATCCTAAAAACAATTATTCAATTGATTATCATGTTCAATTAGTTTATGAAGTGAAATCACAACTACCAGAACATAAAATTGCGTATACAATTGAAACGGATAAAAGAGGTGTTCACCATGTTCATTTAATGAGCACCGCTCAAACTATTGATTTAGCGAATGCTGTTGAAATAGTGCTAGGTAGATATTTAGACATTAAAAAAGAGTGTATGATACAAACTACTAAAATATATAACAAATATTCATTATTTGAATACCTAAAAAAAGCATCACTAGGTGGTGCTATTCTACAATAACAATTTCTAAAAACTTTAAAAAATGGAAATTACAAATTTAAACCACAACCCGATTTTGAGGGAATTATTGAAAAATTACGTATTAAGAATGTACGAAGAGGATTCTAATACAGACGATGAGCACTTATTAATGGAATACAACTTATTAATTCGTGACAATCGATTAAACGACCTTTTCGTTGAAGAAAAATTAATAAATTATCTGAATGATGGCAACGAGTATAGCGGATAAAATTCGATTGAAGCAGTTGCAAGTTTCTACTGAACAAGACCCTCAGAAAAAACAACTATTACAGAAACAACTAACAAAATTGAGATTAAGACTTGAATTGCAAAAGTTAAATTAATGGTTACCTATAAGCATAACAGAGTATCAGACAATATAAATGTATACCTTCGAATAGACGTAAGAAATTTTTAAATTGATTAGATAAAGGTTTTAAAAGGTGCAATTTAACATGTACTCCATATACATACACGCACACGTTTTTAGGAGGTGTTTTTTTAAGAAATATTTGTTTAAACTATTTATTAGGGGTTTTAATTTAAGGGGGTCAAATGTTAAATGATAATTCCCGCAAAGTTGCGGGAATTGTTATTTAACCATGATTTGTTTTACTTTTTGAATAGTTCCGCTTGCTTTACCAGTTAATTTCATGGTATTACGAACTGATTGACCTTGACGAAGAAATTTAACTATGTCAGCGTGTTCTTTTAATAATTGGGTGTTGTCTTTTAAAGAACCTTCTTTTCTGCCGAGTTTACCGCCACTACGAATGTATTTAGCACGACCCGAATTTAACCTTTCTTGAATTAAAGACAATTCCATTGATGCGAAAGTCGAAGCGATAGACAACATTGTCTGAACCATGGCATTTTTCTCACCAGTTGGTAACAAGGTGTGTAATTTAAAATTGTCGATGATGATATTAATACCATGTTCATTCGCTTTTTCTAAAAACAAGGCAAATGAAGAAATCTTGCGGGAGATACGTGAAATTTCGAGGGCGATTATGTGTTTAACACCATTGTTTATGGCAAAATCTAAAATTTCTGCATTTACCTCATCATTTTTAGTTCCACTTTTATAGTAGGTGAACTCTTTTACAATTTCGTACTGGTGACCATACGATGAGGTTAATTGTTCTGATTGACGAGTTACATCTTGCTTTGTTTCGTTCGTAGAACATCTTGAAATGATAAGTGCTTTTTCCATAACACCAAATGTACCAGGGATTTATAAAGTATCAAAACAAATCAAAGAATATTTTTGATACATTTTTAGTGTATCATTTTATTGTATCACAGATTTATTTTGACACACTATTGAATTTGATACACTATTGACCTATAAAGACATTATTAATATCATATCTGGGTATTGCTATTTCAATTTCAACTTTTTGGTCAATTTCGAAATTGATAAATCGATTAAGAATTTGAAAAAACTGATTTGTCGGTTCTGAACCAAAAGTCATTTGAAAACCGAAAGGTTTATACGCTATTTCAGAGCAACGATTTAATTTACCACCATTATAAGCAACTTGAACACCGCACCACTTGTCAAATTTAGAAAAGGTGTTAAAAACATAAATGTTATGATTTTCGATAAATACCTTGTTTTCTTTACAAAGAATAAAATCCTTTATTAACTTTTTATCATCATCTGAAAAAACACCTTGGTTAATACAAACAAACATTGAAAAAATTTGTTTGAAAACGTTTAATGGTTTAATTTGAAATGTGTAAAATTTAAAATTTTCGAATGATGGTGATGAATTATATTGTTCCAAGCATTGATTAACAAAGTCTACATAATCATTGACATAGTTCGCACCTAAAAAATTATTACAAGTCTCGCATAAACAATTTTTACCGAAACCTTTATTTAATTTCTTAGTTTTCCCAAATAAATAACTTGTTTCCTCAAATAAGTGTTCATGACCTTTTACAAGTTTTGGTTTTGAATTACCCACACTCTTGGGTGGAATATGCTCGTAGGTTAAAATCCCTTCTCTATCGCAAATAGCACATATACCAAATTCTTTTTTTTTCAAAACTAAAACTTTAACATAAACAAAGTATCAATATAATTATTAAACCACTCTTTACAAATTGCAATTACTTCTTTTTCTGTTTCATCTGCGTTTCTATGAATGCTATCAGAATAAATTAAGTAGTTTAAAAAGAAAATCTCTGAATATCCCCACTCGTTTTTTTCAAGTGTAAAATAATGTCTAAAATCTTCATCATAAAACTCTTCTACTTTATTATACAATTCTGGGTTTGAATACTTCTTTTTTAATTCTTCATTCAATAAATCAAGAATTTTTACATAGTTTAGATTTTTTCTCATTGGTTTTAAATTTATATTATTTCGATTTTATCTATTTCTTTCATTATTCTATCTGTCTCGCTCAAAGCGACAATTATTTTCTGGTAGTGCAATATATCTTCATAACTCAATTCTCTATCCTTACGGTCTTTGAGCCACTTTTGAGCGGGTTGATAACCACCTATAAAGAAGTTCCAAGAAACTTCTGGTACGTTGCTGAAATACTGATTTTCGTTGATGTACACATGACCATTTTTGTAAACTGGTTTCGTAACAACGTTATCACCATCTTCTGGGTAACCAGTGATGTATTTTTCTACTACTGGACTTTCTAATAAATGTATTTGGCGAAGTTCACCGCCTAATTTAACCAATGACCAAAACTTCTCGTGATCCTGCGGAGCAGGAACACGAGGAAAGTCTATCTTTAAAAATTCCTTATAAGTTTCTCTATACGTTGGGGAATGTAAAACAGCATAGATATAATCTAACAAATCAATCGGTGCGAAAGTATTTGGTGTTTCTTCTTTTTCGTTAGTGAAAGTTAGTGCCAGCCCATTTGCAATTATGTTAACAATCTCAACATTTATATTAGGAATTCTAATAACAGAATTTCTTACAAAAGCATCTTGTTGTCCTTTAGTATCAAGATAAAAATATAAAGGGAATACATAACTTACCTCGCCAGTTTGTAGTGAAACTGAACATCTTTCAACTGCATTTTTGGTTATAAATGTATGCTGAAAATCAAACGATGTCTGTCTTTTACAGCATAATAAACCTATATTTTCTTGTAATAAATGTCTTACTGTTTCAAATCTTGGTCGAAACATAACCCCTTGACTATTCTTTGATATAAGAGTGTATCTAAAATCAAAAGGTCTATATAAACAGTCAATACTTATACAATTATCTATATCTTTTTTAACCTCCTCTGCTTTGGGAAGCTTTAAATTAAAGGAAGATGATAGTTCATCTGACGTTAAATCTTGAATTTTAATTTTGAGATTATCAATATCACTTTTATTAAACTTAATAATAAATGAATCTTTGGCGGTTTCAAATCCAGAATTATTTAATGTAAATAATTCATCTATTTTAAATCCTTTGTTATATCGCTCAGAACTACTAAAATCTTTAGGCACAAAAAAGTAGTATGGTGAATTTGTTTCTATTTTTTTAAATCCAATTGATTTAAAATCATTTTTTTGAAGGATTTCATATTTTAATTCTCTCTTGCCATATAAGTCATAATGATATACCTTACCTAATTTTTTTTTGTTTTTTGTTTTGACAAAAATATTAATTGAAACTCCCGCCATTATATCAAAAATATTTTGGTCAATAGTTCCATCTGGACTAGTTTCTAATTTTCTAGAATTACCATGTAAATCAATGATGTAGATATTATCAAAACTTTCTAACAAATGTTTACGCATTTGTCTATGTGTAATCCCATCGAGAAAACTATTGTTCGTAATAAATGCTAGAATGCCTTCACCATTTTTATCAATAAAGTGCTGACCATATCGAATAAATTTAATGTAGTCATCATCGAGATTTATTTTTCTTTCATTCAAATCTTTTTTATAATCCACTAAAAGATTTTGAATCCATTCACTTTTATTTGTGCTACTTACAGCATAAGGTGGATTTCCAATTACACACATAACTGGTGTGTCACTTTTTATTTCGTTGGCTTGGTTGCTTTCATCTGAAAGCCATGAACTAAACAAAGTACCACTGTCTGCGTGGGCTTCTTCTAACGAATTAGTCAAAAAGATTTTGAAACGTTGGTCATCACTTGGTTTATAACCAGTTTCAGTTAGTAACATATCCATTTTAAGGTGTGCCATGGCGTAACTCGCCATAAGCAACTCAAAACCATTTAGACGAGGAATGAGGTCATTAGCCACATACCTACTCCAAATCCCTTGTTGTCCCTCAAATTTTTTATGTATATGCTTAACTGTTTCTGCTAAAAATGTACCAGTACCAGTTGCGGGGTCAAGTATTTGGACTTTATGAACTTCTTTTTCAATTTTTTTACCATAATAATCGACTTTAACTTTTGTCTTACTGGTGTCCGCTAAACCTTGTGGTAAATTAAATTCGGTTTTTAGTATGTCATCTACTGCTCTAACAATAAAATTCACTACTGGTTGTGGGGTGTACCAAACTCCTCTCGCTTTTCGTAATGCGGGGTTGTATTCACCTAAAAATGTTTCATAGAAGTGAACTACTGGGTCTTCTTGTTTGGTGCTCTTACCAAAGTTTTTCATAATTTCAGCAACATCTGTCGCAAGGAAAATACCGACCAATTCATCTACAATCCAAACCAAACGGTCATCTAAATCAAAACCAGCAATGTCTTGAAAAAGTTTACGAAGGAACGGATTTGATTTAGGAATTAATTCTGCGGCTTCAAGTCTTGAAAAGGTTGGAAGTGTTGGGTCATGGTAACGAGCCGCAAACATACCGTAAGCAATCGTTTGAGCGTAAATATCAGAAAAAGCCTTATTGTCAATGTCATGTATCAACATACGTTGAAACGATAACATTTGATTTTTCAATGCAGAGCGAACCTCATCTTTATCATCATTATTCAACGACTTTTCAATAATATCAGCCATCAAACGAGCCTTACCCGCCATCATTTGAGCTAATTTCGTTGGCGACTTAATAGTTTGAGAAATTGTTTGAGCGAAGTTTTTGATCAGTTCGGAGAACTGGTCAAAATTCTCGCTCAATGGTACAATGTTACCATGGTCTAATTTTGCTATCGCTATTTTGGTCACAAACTCACCATCTTTGTAAAAATGGAAGTCCATGTAGTCAGTAAAAATTAAGTTCGTTAAACCCGACTTATAGCGGTCAAACTGCTCTTTTAATTTTTTATCTGCAAGGTCTACACCAATGTCTTTTGCTTCAATGTAACCAATCGGAATATCTTTTCTGGTCAATACATAATCTGGTGCTCCGCAACTTACTCTGGCTGGTTCGTTTGTCACCAGAACATCTGGTAAAATTGCCATGATGAGGTTTTGAAGGTCGCCACGGTAGGAATGTTCTCTGGCGTTTCCAGTCTTGTGAAGTACTGTGATTTTATCTATGTATTGTTGTATTGTCATTTTGTTATTTAGTAATTAGATGAATTTCTTTTATCGAACTCAATAAAAAAATCCGACAAAGTCATATTTAGTCCTTTTGTAATGATTTGGCAGAGCATGTGAAGTGAAATATTTCTATATCCGTTTTCTACTGTACTCATATAGGCTCTACCAACTTCTGATTTCATTGCCAAACCTTCTTGTGACAAACCACGTTTTTTACGCTCAATTTTAATTTGTTCAGCAATCAATTTTATTGTTTCCATGGAAACAAATTTGGTGATTTGTTCACTAAAAAACAACACCATCGACCAAACATATAGTTTCGATATAGTGAACATTTAGGTTGACAACATCAAGTTTATTTCGTATATTTGATTAGATAGGTGCAAAATCCTTGATAATCTCCCGCTTTAAAAAAATGAGATAAGGCGGTCTTTTTAAATGCTGACATTAAAAGAATGTGAAAAGCAATTAAACAAACAAACACAAACATTTACATCAGAAGAAGTTGAAACTATTGTTAATCTTCTCGAACTAATAGCTTCTATTGAGCTAGAAAATTTATTGTATAACACAGAAAAAAAAGAGGTAGAAAATGAGTGAGAAAAAAATGAATGTTATCATGTACTTGAGAGTAAGTACAGAGGAGCAACGTAAAACGGGTAATAGTCTTGATTACCAAGAGCAAACAATTAGACACTACTGTCAACACAAGAACTACAATGTGATTGCTGTATATAGAGAGGATGAATCCGCTAAGGATTTTGAAAACAGACCAGAGTGGAATAAAATGCAACAGTTCTGCAACAAAAACAGAAGAGATGTCGATTTAGTTTTAGTTCATAAGTGGGATAGATTTTCGAGAAATACGAAAGAAGCATATAACATTTTAGATGAATTTAAAAATTATGGTATCGAAATCAATGCTACCGAACAATACATTGATTTATCAATTCCAGATTCATTGATAATGCTTGCGTTGTATTTTTCCACAAGTGAGGTAGAGCGTTTAAAAATATCTGCAAGGATTAAAGACTGTAACCACCAAGCTCTCATGAGTGGTTACTTTATCAATAAAGCACCATTCGGTTATCTTAACCATAAATTAGCAAATGGAAAACATTCATTGATAATAGATGAACCAAAAGCAGAATATGTTAAAGAAGCATTTAGAAGAGTTGCAAATGGTATTGAATCAGCAGAATCAGTTAGAATTGACTTGAATCAAGTCGGATTAAAAATGAGTAAGAGTAACTTTTTAAGAATGTTAAGAAAAATCGTTTACTGTGGTAAAATATTTGTTGCTCAACACCAAAAGAACAGTGAACGTATTGTTGATGGTCTCCATGACGCTATTATTGATTTAAAGACGTATTACGAAGTTCAAAAGGTTTTAGATGGTAAACGATGGAAAGGTTTAGTTCCATCGCATAAAAACGAGAAATTTCCATTACGTAACTATTTAGTTTGTGAATGTTGTGGTGACAATGTAACTGGTAGCACTTCAAAAGGAAGAAGTAAAACTTACGATTATTACCACTGCATGAATCAACACCGTATTCCAAGAGAAGACCTTCACACAATGTTTGATGAGATGCTGGCTGGTTTCTCAATAAATGAAAACATTAAAGAACTGTATTCAAAAATTTTGTTGGATAAGGCAAAAGATTTAAACAGTAACACTTTAAATCAAATCAATTTTATCATCAAGGAAATAGAAAAGAATGATACCATGATTGATAACGCTGACGAAAGATTTTTATCTAATGATATTGGTGCGGATTCTTACAACAGACTAATTGAAAAGTTAAATGACAAAAACAGAAAGTTAAAATTTGAATTAGAAGAATTGAGGAACACAGAAAACCCAGTTGACAAGCACTTAAAAAACAGTATGAATTTGCTACTAAATTTAAGAAAGACCTATACACAAGCAAATTACGAAAACAAAAGAAAATTGATTGGTTCGATTTTTCAAGACAAAATGATTGTTTCAAAAACAAGAGTTCGAACCACAAAAATCAACAAAGTTGTTGAGCTAATTAGTAAGGGAATCAATGAATTAGGGGACAAAAAAAATGGGACAGAATCAGAAAAATCTGATTTGTCCCATTATGTACTCGAGGCGGGACTTGAACCCGCACGCCCATACAGGCACAGGATTTTAAGTCCGGCGTGTCTACCAATTCCACCACTCGAGCAGACTTAAAAATCGAGCGAGAAACGAGATTCGAACTCGCGACCCCAACCTTGGCAAGGTTGTGC
>CANGHE010000047.1 GCA_947453545.1 Flavobacteriia bacterium | reverse complement strand
TTTACAGACTGGACTATCGCTCACGTTCACGTTGGTGGTCTTGGATGGAACGGTATGTTTACATTCGGTATGTTATACTGGTTATTTCCAAAAATCTTCAAAACTGAATTGTATTCTAAAAAATTAGCGAATCAACATTTCTGGATTGCTACATTAGGTATCTTATTGTATGCTATTCCAATGTACTATGCTGGATTTACACAAGGGTTAATGTGGCAAGAATTCAATCCTGATGGAACATTGACTTACCAAGATTTCTTAGAAACAGTTCAAATCATCAAGCCTTTCTATATCTTACGTTCTTTAGGTGGTTTATTATTCATCGTTGGAGCAGTAATGATGTTCTACAACTTAGTGAAAACTGCTAAATCTGGTAAACTAGTTGAAAATGAAGAGGCTGAAGCGACTGTAACGAAAGACTTGAAATTAGCTCCAGTAAAAGGAGAATACTGGCACCGTAAAATTGAACGCAAACCATTCCAAATGATGCTATTCGCTATCGTACTTGTATCTATCGGTGGTCTAGTTCAAATTGTACCTACAATGATTGTAAAAAGTAATATCCCTACCATTTCTAGTGTAAAACCATATACACCACTTGAATTAGAAGGTCGTGATATTTACATACGCGAAGGTTGTTACAACTGTCACTCACAATTAATCCGTCCGTTACGTTTTGAAACTGCTCGTTTTGGTGAATACTCTAAAGCTGGTGAATTCGTATACGATCACCCATTCCAATGGGGATCTAAACGTACTGGTCCAGATTTAGCTCGTGAAGGTGGTAACATCAAAATCAAAAAATCTAACTTCTGGCATTACCAACACATGATTCGTCCAAAAGATGTATCTAAAGGTTCTATCATGCCTGCATATGTTTGGTTGAAAGACAATGATTTAGCAACTGATTTAATCTCTAAAAAAATCAATGCTATGCGTACGTTAGGTGTTCCTTATGCTAAAGGGTACGAAAACAAAGCGCTTGGAGATCTTCAAAAACAAGCAAATGAAATCGCAACAGACATTATCAATAATCAGCCAGCTGAAATATTGAAAAATGTGAATGCAAAAGAAGAAATCAAAAAATTAGAGAAAAAAGAAATCGTAGCATTAATTGGTTACCTACAAAGATTAGGTAGAGATGCGATGACTACTACGACAATTACAAACAATAAATAATATTAGTCATGTTACGATTCATAAAACATAATTTAACGAGTATCGATGGGGTTTCAATCTACCCCATCATCTCACTACTCATCTTCTTTCTTTTCTTCGCCTTTATGTTAACCTATGTTATCCGTATGAGAAAAAGAGAAGTAGACGAATTGAGCAACATCCCTTTCGAAACAAACGCTGAGGGAGAAATTCAAAATGAAGTAGGATTTTAAAAGATAGAACAATGAAAAAGTTATTCAAACACGCAATTGCGCTTTTTTCCTTTACTATTTTAATGGTAAATGCAAATGCGCAAGACGGACAAGCGCTTTTCAAAGCCAAATGTAATACCTGTCACTTATTGGATAAAGCTTCAACTGGCCCAATGTTGAAAGGAGTAAAACAAAAATGGACAGACGCTGGTGAAGGAGATATGTTAATTGATTGGGTTACTAACTCAACAGCACTTATCGCTTCTGGAAAAAGTAAAATGGCTGGTGAAATCAAAGGATTTAGTCCAATGGATATGCCAGGACAACAAGTTACAAAAGAAGAATTAGATGCAATTCTTTCTTTCGTTGACAATCCACCTGTAGTTGAAGCGCCAGTAGCTGGAACTCCTACTGGTGATGCAGCAGCTGTTGTAGAGGTAAAAACTAAACCTAATTACAAAGAGAATTTAGACACTTTTTATATTCTATTAGGAACAATTGTTGCCTTATTGATTACGATTATCATCCTTTCACAATCTATTTTAAATCTTGTGAAATCGGACTACTTCAAAACACGTTTAGCAGAACAAAAAAGCAAAGAAGGAAATAACTCTTCTGTGACTAACATTCTTGCAGTAATCTTATTAATCGGTGCAATGACTTGGAGTAATTCTACTTTCGCGCTATCTTTCTCTGGACCAGGTGAAGCGACAGAGCCAGGACCATGGTTACTTGTTGAAAATAGTGATGTATATTTCCTTGTTGTTATTAACATACTTTTAGTTGGGGTTATTTTCTACTTAAAATCAATGTTTAACAAATTAGTAGGATTAATTCAAACGGAAAAAGAAAAAGAAGAAAAAGCGAAAGCTCCTAAAGCAATCAAAAAAATCAATCAAGTGTTGACAGATGTAGTTCCAATTGAAGAAGAACACACTATCTTAATGCACCACGAGTATGATGGTATCCGAGAACTAGACAATAACCTTCCACCATGGTGGGTATGGGGATTTGTAATCACGATCATCACTGCTGTTATCTACTTGTTCAACTACCACGTTTTCGAAACAGGTGATTTACAATACAAAGCGTATGACAAAGAAATCAAAAAAGCAGACGCAGAAGTTAAAGCATACTTGTCTAAAATGGCAATGAATGTAGATGAAAGCAATGTAACTTTGATGAAAGATGCAGCTGACTTAAGTAAAGGAAAAGCTTTGTTCGAAACGAACTGTGTAACTTGTCACAATCCAAAAGGAGAAGGTAACATTGGTCCTAACTTAACAGATAAAAACTGGATATACGGATTTGATATTAAAGATGTCTTCAAAACGGTTAAAAATGGTACACCTAATGGTATGCCAGAACACAACTCCAAATTCAATCCTGTTCAAATACAACAAGTTGCCTCATTTGTATTGTCTTTACCCGATGCCAAAGGGAAAGCCCCACAAGGTGAAATACTTGAAAAATAAGAAAACCAACTACCGAAAAGACTTTGAGCAATCAAGGTCTTTTCGCTTTTACAATACACCAATGATTGTAACCTAAGTTACAAGAAAACCGAAACCAAATTAGTAAACTTGTTTAAGGTTTAATTTATAAAAAACGAAGGAAAATGGAAGATGCAGAAGGAACATTTAGAGACTCAGTAGCGACAATAGATGATAAAGGAAAACGTATTTGGATTTTCCCTAAAAAACCAAAAGGTACCTTCTATAACTACAGAAAAATAACAAGTTATGTATTACTAGCATTGTTATTCGCTCTGCCACACATCAAAATGAATGATGAACCATTTTTCTTATTGAATGTATTGGAGCGCAAATTCATTCTTTTCGGTAAAATATTTTGGCCTCAAGATTTTTATTTATTTGCAATCGCAACAATTCTAGGTATTGTTGGTATCATCTTATTTACCATAATTTACGGTCGTATTTTCTGCGGTTGGGTATGTCCCCAAACGATTTTTATGGAAATGATCTTCCGTAGAATAGAATATTGGATTGAAGGAGATTATACACACCAACGCAAACTTGCTGCTGCTACTTGGACAAAAGAGAAAATATTCAAACGTACACTGAAACACGCGATTTTTTGGATTATTTCTTTTCTAATTGCGAATACATTTTTAGCTTATGTTATCAGTGCTGACACACTTTGGAATATACAAACAGGTAAATTTTCTGAACATGTAGGTGGATTCATTGGTATTGCAGTATTTACTACTGTTTTCTATTTCGTTTTTTCACGATTAAGAGAACAAGTTTGTACTACTATTTGTCCTTATGGACGTTTACAAGGTGTACTACTAGATCCAAACACAATGGTAGTAGCTTACGATCATAAACGTGGAGAAGAACGAAGCAAAATTAAAAAAGGGGAAGATAGAAAGACACTCGGTAAAGGTGACTGTATTGATTGTAAATTATGTGTTCACGTTTGTCCTACCGGGATTGATATACGTAACGGTACTCAACTTGAATGTATCAACTGTACAGCTTGTATCGATGAATGTGATACCGTAATGGAAAACGTTGGCCAAGAAAAAGGATTAATTCGTTTTGTATCTGAAAATGGTATTAAAAATGGAACAAAATTTGAATGGACACGCAGAGTAAAAGCTTATACTGCATTGTTAATATTAATTTTAGGTGTATTTGTAGCCTTACTATTAACCAGAACCGATTTCCAAGCAACAATTTTCAGACAAAGAGGAACTACTTACCAAACCAATAATACAGGGTATATCAGCAATATATTTGAAATTAATCTATCTAATAAAACACGTAAAGATTATAAAATCAATCTTAAATTAGATGATAATCAAGGTAAAATTGAATTAGTAGTTCACAACCTACATTTGAAGAAAGAAGCACACTTAAAAGACCGATTTATTGTGAAATATCCGTTTAGCGCTATGGAAAATGGTAAAAAGATAAGCACAATTATTATCTTAGGGAACGGAAAAGAAATTCAACGTGTAAAAGTTAAATTTCTAGGACCATTAATGTAAACATTTTCCCTCCTTGAGGAGGGATTGAGGGAGGTGACACAATTATCACCCTCCTTAATCCTCCCTCGAGGGAGGAAATAATCTAAAATAACTATGAACTGGGGAAAAGGAATTATCATTTTTATGGCATCATTTATGGCTTTCATCTTATGGATGGTATTTACACTTATGTCGAAAAATACGGATTTAGAAAGTGAAGATTATTATAAGAAAGAAATTGAGTATAATAAAGAAATGAAAGCTCTTTCTAATGCTAACAATGCCAAAGAAAAAGTAATTATTAAAGATAATAAAGATTATTTCGTACTTCAATTTCCTGCTGATCAAGAAATTGATAGTATTAGTGTACATCTATTCAGACCAAACAACGAAAAAGAAGATAAATCATTCGTTGAATTAGGTACAAAAACTATGATGATTCAAAAATCAAAACTTCAGAAAGGAATTTATATGATGAATATTCAATATAAAATCGGTTCTGAAACCTATCTTCAAAAAGAAGAAGTTAAAATCTAATTAAATGTTTTCCATATTGACTACCGCATTCCTATTCGGTGTAGTATCCAATCTACACTGTTTTGGAATGTGTGGTCCTATTATTTTATCGATTCCCCTAAATCGATCTTCCAAATCAGCAGTATTCATTGGAACACTGCAATATCACATTGGCAGAATTTTTATATATGCTGTACTTGGTTTACTTGTTGGATACATTGGAATGGGAATACAGCTCATTGGTATTTTACAAAGTGTAAGTATCATTACTGGATTTGGAATTGTCATATATGCCTGGAGAAATTACATTTTTGATGGAAAACTAGAATCACTGTTTCCAACTTCTTTACCTAATAATTTCTCATCAAAATCAATGGGTAAAGTACTACGATCAAATAGTCCTATCAAATTAGGTTTACTTGGAATGTTAAATGGTTTACTGCCCTGCGGTATGGTCTATGCTGCCTTAATTACAGCAATTATAACAGGGTCTCCTTTACTTTCTGCAACATCCATGTTATTCTTCGGATTAGGCACACTGCCAGGATTAATGCTTTTGTCACTTTTTGCTACTAAAATAAGTGGAAAGGTTCGTAGTAAAATCAACAAATATCTGCCCTATATCTTGACCATAATCGGTCTAATGATAGTGCTTAGAGGAATGAATTTGGGTATTCCCTACTTGAGTCCAAAAGCAAAAATTTCAAATAATAAGTATAAAATTGAATTAAAAGAATGCCACCCTATTAATAAATAACTAACATATTATTAATATATTAGATAAGTTTAGGTAAAACACTTCGGTTTTGTATACTTTTGTGGTAACTTAATGGCTATATAATGTTAATTCATAAAAACATATTAATCTTATTTTTCGTTTTAACCTTTTTAAATGGGAACGCACAATTATTGAATTTTGACAATCATAGAAATATCACCTATATAAATGTCAGCACACAAGGAAGAGTATTTAACTCTACAATTGGAATAGTTCGAAAAGACTCAATTAAACGCTTAAAAACTGTAATTACTGGATTTTTAGATTTTACTTCTCCTATCTCAATTGAACATTACAATAAGCTCCTTATAAAAAAAGGATTCCAAGCTATAATATTCAAAAAAAAATATTTCATTTTTCCAATTACTTTATACTCTACTTCAATTATTAGACAAAATAAAATGGAAAGAAGACATGATATTACATCTGCTCTTGATATATTACCAACATTTAAGATTAAAAACTATTATATTTCGTTGAATTTAGGAGCGGAGATAATTCTATTTAGTCATGTTAAATCAATTAATTCAGATTACGATATCATTCCACATTGGGAAAAGCCAAATACAATAATTCCTAAACTTGGATTAAATTTGACGTTAAATAAAAAACATTTTGTTTACACATTAAGGTACAATTTTGAGAAAAATCCTTATAGAAAAAATGACACGCGAAATCATCACAATGGATACAGTTCTATAGGTTTTAACATTGGTTATAAATTTCAAAACAAAGCCTTTTAATTCTATATTAGAATTATATACCTTTACCTCTAAACTATACATATATGCTATTTTCTAAATTAGGTCTGCAAGAAAACCTTTCTTCTGTTGTTTGTAATTTTTTCAATGAAACTACACCTATTCAAGAAAAAGCTATACCGGCTATATTAGACGGACAAGATATTTTAGGTATAGCAAAAACAGGTTCAGGTAAAACAGCATGTTACGTATTGCCAATTATAAATGAATTCATTGTTAAAGAAGCAAAACCCTCCAACAGAAATGTTCCTGTACTAATATTGGTTCCGACTAGAGAACTAGCAATACAAGTATTGGAGGTGGTAAAATCCTTTACTGATGCTATCCCTAATAGAATCAAATCTATGGCTGTATATGGTGGAGTATCAATTAATCCTCAAATGATTGGATTACAAAATGTTCAGCTACTAATTGCAACTCCCGGTAGATTATTAGAATTGATTGACAATAAAGCAATACATTTAAGCCAAGTTCACACTTTAGTATTAGATGAAGCTGATAAAATGCTTAATCTTGGCTTTCAAGAAGAGGTAAATAGAATAATCTCTTTATTACCTATAAAAAGACAAAACTTACTTTTTTCAGCTACATTAAGTGATGATATTAACGCTATTAATCAACTGATTTTAAAAAATCCATTGATTGTAAAAATCGAAGAAGAAGAAGAAACAATTGATTTAATCACACAAACGGGATACTTCATTTCAGAAGAAAAAAAGGGACCTCTTTTACGTCATTTAATTAAGGAAAATAATTGGTCACAAGTATTAGTATTTACCTCATCAACTTTTAAAGCAGATAGTGTTACTGAAAAACTAAACAAAAATGGTATTGAAGCAAGAGCAATTCATAGCAAAAAAAGTCAAGGTGCGCGTTTAGAAGCATTAAATAGATTCAAAGCAGGAAAAACAAAAGTACTAGTTGCTACCGACTTAATTTCCAGAGGTATAGATATTCAATTTTTACCTTTTGTAGTGAACTACGAATTACCTAGATCACCTAAAGATTATATCCATCGTATTGGTAGGACTGGTAGAGCAGAAAATTCAGGAGAAGCCATTTCTTTTGTAAGCCCAGAGGAACAACAACATTTTAAGGTAATTCAAAAAAAAATGAAAAAATGGGTAACTATGATAGATGGAGATAATATCATTTTTTAAATGAAAGACACCTCGAAATCTTAGAACATTAAACAACATCCAAAAAAAATATCCTTATTTTTGTATTACCGAAGCAATAAGCGGAAGGTTAGTTTATTATGAGTTTTTTCCGTTTAAATGCTGGTCATTCACGAATTTTCGGTTTAGATGTACTGCGTGCTTTCGCAATCTTATATGTCGTATTTGGACACAGTGCTATTCTATTACCTGAGAAATATAAACCTTTGGTAAGAACAATCACATTAGATGGTGTTGCCATGTTCTTCGTTTTAAGTGGATTTCTTATAGGAGGAATATTAATCAAAATTTTAGAAAAAGAAAAACCTACGTTTCAAGTGCTACTTAACTTCTGGTCAAGAAGATGGCTACGTACGTTACCTGTTTATCTACTTTTATTGATTTTCGTTATTATTTACACCTATATGCTAAAACCACAACGTTTACCCCAGGAATGGTATCGTTATTTACTTTTTATACAAAATTTCAACTATCCTCTACCAACATTTTTTGGAGAGTCTTGGAGTTTAAGCATTGAAGAATGGTTTTATCTACTAGTTCCAAGTAGCTTATTTATAAGCCTAATTGCATTTAGAAAATCTGTTAAAAACACAACATTAGGAGTGATCATTTTAGGGACTGTTTCAATAATTACCTACCGTTATTTTCTATATGAAACGCATACAATTAAAGATACTACTGAAGCAAACCTATTAATCTTACGTCAAGTTATACCAAGACTTGACTCAATTATGTTTGGCGTTCTTGCTGCTTATTTAGCTCATTATTACCCTACCCTGTGGAAAAAATCAAGTAGCTGGCTTATTGTTGTTATAGGAATCATTGCTATGTACGGTTTAAAATACTTTAATGATAGTCACATAAGTCAATACAGTATAGTTTATTTACCTGTAATTAAATCGATTATTGTTTTTTTGATGTTACCATTTTTCTCACAATGGAAAAGACCTGAAAATATGATAACAAAATCAATCACTTTTATCAGTTTGATATCGTATTCTATGTACTTAACAAACAGAACAATTGTAATTGACATCTGTATTAAATTTGGCTTACACGGAAATCTATTACACAAGCATACGTTTAATGAAAATTGGAAGTTCGAATATTTCTTGTTTTGGGCTTTTACTATTGGGCTTTCATACCTACTCTATATTACTATAGAAATGCCTTTTATGAAACTTCGTGACATCAAAAAGAAAAATAAGACAAACAATTATAAACATTAGAAACGCATATATTGTTATAATAAAAAAATAAAGATGAATCCGAGAATTACTGCAATACAAGAAAAAATTCAACCACTCAGAGAGCAAATCGTTCACCATCCTTTGTTCGCACAAATCAATTCTATTAAAGATATTCAACTTTTCATGCAATACCACGTTTACGCAGTGTGGGATTTCATGTCTATCTTAAAAGCATTACAACAAAATCTTACTTGTACTGAAACTCCTTGGTTTCCAACCGGAAATGCAAATACTCGTTTCTTAATAAACGAAATTGTTGTTGGGGAAGAAAGTGATGTGAATTTAGATGGTATTCGTAAAAGTCATTTTGAAATGTACGTTGAAGCGATGCAGCAAGTAGTTGCAGATACCAAACCAATACACACTTTTTGTGATACCTTAAAAGCAACAAAAGATATACAAATGAGCTTCACTACTGCGAATACACCTGAAGCAGCTCAATCGTTTGTTAACTTTACTTTTGAAACGATAAATACAAAGAAAGATTACCTACAAGCTGCCATATTCACATTCGGTAGAGAAGATTTAATTCCTAACATGTTCTATTCACTTGTTACGGAACTTGATCAACGTTTTCCAAATCAAATATCACAATTCAAATACTATTTAGACAGACACATTGAAGTAGATGGCGATCATCACAGTCATCTTGCAATTGAAATGACAGAAAGTCTCTGTGGTGAAGATGAAGAAAAATGGAAAGAAGCTGAAGAATTCGTACTTCGCTCCTTAGAACAAAGAAAAGTATTGTGGGATGGAGTACTTGAAGCTATTCAAGTTTCTAAGTAAATCATACTATTAAATACTAAAAATGTCTAATGATTATATTTTTATATAACCATTAGACATTTTCTATTATAAACTATATTAATCTTCTTTACACTGATTTAAGAAGAAAGCATTACGATTTTTACCCCAATGTGGTTTAACAACAGCAGTCTCTTTTTCTTGAGCAAACTGCTCCTCTGCTTTTTGAAGGTATTCCAATGCATTTTTCTTACCCCCTCCAAACATTTTTGGTGTATGGAAAACTGCAACACCTTTCAAATGGTTAATACGAGGATTTGATGGATTTATTGCTCGTGCAGAAGCTAAATTTGCCTCAAAAATCTCACCTTGAACCTTCCATCTACTACCTCCATCTACAGATAATCGTGCATTCGCTAACAAAGCTCCTAAAATATATGTTTCTTGATTGCTTGGTTCAATTTGTTTTACTTTAGCATAAAACATATCAGCTGCGTCTAACAATAGATCTCTTCTTTTTGAATCTTTCTCAACATATGAAACCATTGCCTTAGAATACGCGGCATAGTAATTAGCTGCATATTGATCAGAATACATATTTGCAATCAATTCAAATTGAGCAGCAGCAGACATATAGGTATTCATCGTTTTAGCTGTATCAACCTGTTGATAAACGGCACTTAATTCTTCTTCCAACGTTTGACTATTTACCTTTGAAAAAGAAATCAAACTCAAACAAACAACAATCCACTTTACACTATTTCTCATAATCTTACTTTTTATAATACTATAATTCATCTTGTTTAAACTGGCTAAAAGAGAAATTCATCCCTACAAACACAGCGCGATACAAAGGAGGTAATATTGGATATTTACTACCATCATTCGCATAGCGATACCCCAATACATTCTTCGTATTTAAAATATTATCCAAACTTACATAAAAGACTGCAAAAACTTTCTTTTTGAAGGTGCGTAAATAAGATGCTGTTAATGCAACATTTTCATATGGTTTGGTATAATCTGATAAAAAGTTAGTTGCTGTTGGATTATAATAAGGTCTTCCACTAGCATAGTTGTAACTAAACGAAAAATTAGTTTGAATTTTTTCCACCATATATTTTACAATTATATTCAAATTGTGCGGCGATACATAATCAGGTGTTGCTTTAGATACATAATTCTGATAGATTCTTTTTGTATCAACATAACTATAAGAAATCCAATAATCTAAATTCTTAATAGTCTCTTTATCGCGCCAAAAGAAGTCAACTCCTTGCGCGTATCCACTCCCAGAATTATCAACTTGACCAAAGTTGAATCTGAATTGTGTAGGAATATAAGGGACTCCGTTTTCGCGAACCAATTGCTTATAATCTTTATAATAACCTTCTAGCCTAAATACCCTACTACCTCTCATCCACTGGTAATTCAACATGTAATGAGTTGATAATTGAAATTTAGGACGATAACCTTGCATCAAATATTGATTCCCTGCTGATTGAGCAAACATTCCTCCCGCGAAAGATATTTGTCCATGCTCAGTAGTTTTATAGGCAAATGCTAAACGTGGAACAACATTTCCTTTTGCTAACAACTGTGAATATTCTACACGAACGCCTGGTTTGATTGCTAAACGTTTCCCAAGGTTTAATTCTCCCTCTACATAACCAGCCGACATAGTTTCGTCAAAAGATCCTTTAAGTGTATCAAATGCTTGGGAGTATGAAATTCGCTGAATTTCTGATCCAACTAACACATTAAATTTCTTAGAAAAATCATAATTCAATTCAGCCCTACCTTGTGCTCTGCTATCATTACGTTGCATAGCAATTGTACCAAAATCAATCTTATCGGAGTTATTACTATATGAAAATGCTGTAAAATAACGTAGACGTTCACTTGCAAAGTATTTGAAAGATGAATTGAAATACGTATTTTCATTCGTAATATTATAATTTATTTTCTGTCCTGCAATAATTGGATTCGGAATCTCAATCCCTACTTTATTGAAAGATCTTGAAAAATTCATCTTAAAAATTCCTTTACTACTATCCAACTTAGAGATGTAACGCGTAGAAAAAGTTCCACCTTGCGGTACTTTATAATAATTAACATTTGTAGGTGTTATTCCATAAAACGGCTGTAAATTCAGGTAGTTACCGGAATACTCAATTGCGTTTTTACCCATCAATTTAGATCCTGACAAAGATAAACCTGCCATATTCAAACCAACATTCACATTATTCTTTTCAGGCAAATCATTGGTTTGTAAATCTAATATCGCTGATAACGCTTGACCATAACGCGCAGTATATCCACCACTACTGAAAGCAGTTCCTTTAAACTGAAAAGGATTAAATCGGCTGCGCTGTGATACACCAGGAATACTACTCTGAAATGCGTTTTGCGCAATCATACCGTCGATAATCATCGAGCTTTCGTTAACATCTCCACCACGCACCATTAATCCAGTTTGATCACCACCATTACGTTGTACTCCAGGTAAGGTTTGAATTGCACCGACAATATCTCCTTGTCCTCCTGCAGTTGTAACAATATCTAAAGGTTTTAGAACTGCAACAGAACGTTCATTCGCCTCAATCATCCCTGCGGTAATAATTACTTCATCGTATTCTATTTCGATCGGTTTTAAAGTGATATTAAAACTTAGTTCTTTACCTTCCAAGATGAGTGCTTTTTTATATGTTTCATATCCCAATGCTGAAATAACAAGCGTATCTTGCCCGACTTTATTAGTGGAAATAACAAATGCACCTATATCATTCGTAACTGCACCTTTTTTAGATACTTTAAGGAATACGCTAGTATAAGGAATCGCAATTCCTTTCCTATCTTTTAATTCACCTTTAACAGTCATTTGAGAAAACGCAAGGGATATGGAAAAGAAAAAAAACAACGTGCCAATTAGCAACTTATTCATATTGATGGAAATTAATAAATTTGTAAATAAAATAAGGCGTAAAATTAACATTTTACGCCTTTAAAAATCTATAACAACGAGAGTTGTTTTTTGTTTAAAATATTTTCATTTTATGCTTCTTCTTTATTAATAGTTGAATTCAATACAAAGAAAGAAAATTCATCATTTACATATTCAAAATGATACGTAAAAGGTCTCCCTGTTTTTCTTGCAATATCTATCAATCCAAGACCTGCTCCACCTCTCAATGAAATAGAACCATCACGCATTGTTTGCTTATACAACTCACTTAATCCATCATAATCCATCAAATTCAAATTATCCAAAACATATTGCATACGCTCAATTTTCGAATTCAAGATTAAATTTCCAGAGGTTACAAAATATTCTGTTTTACGTTTACCTACTATAAAAATACCTGACTTCATAAACGATTCGCCAGATGTAACATCATGTATATCTGTATTACTATCGGTGTGTTTTACAATATTCTGTAAATACTCCACCATAACGTGGTATACATTTTTCTTTACCCTTTTATTGGTCTCTATTTGAGAAAGTCTTTTTTCAGTTAATGCAGTAAAAGCCATTAAGATATCTTGAGAAACAACACCATCATAGGATAAAATAATACGTTCCTCCTTCATCATTTTTGTAAAGTTTATTACAAAATCTAAAAACTCTTTTGATTCAATCATTCCCATAACTCACTATTTTGTTGCGGAAAAATCCACATATTTATATCACTTTATAACCTACTGCTAAGTTAATTGCCTTAGGTATTTACGTGAATATAATAATAATTTTGGTTTTATCAATTAAGCCTCACAGAAAAATATTATCCTAACAAAATATTTAATTTAATGCAGCGTTATACTCTTGGTAGAATTTCATTCTTAAAGAAATCATTAACTTTATAACAAAAAAAATAATGGATATCTTATCAATCATCGCAATCATTGTTCCTACACTAAGTCTTTCTATAGTGCTCATTTATGTTTTAAAAAATCAACCATTTAAGAATCAACCAACAATAGTTACTCAGGCACAACCTCAACCGGTAAAAGCGAGTAGCAATGAAAATCAAAAATTCTTTTTACCACATCGTGTTGAAGCATATCAGCGTATTATCCTTTTTATGGAACGTATTTCACCAAACTCACTTGTAATGCGTCATTTTGATGCTCATCAAACTGCAAAATCACTTCAAGCTGATTTATTAGGTATTATACGAAATGAATTTGAACACAACATCGCGCAACAAATTTTCATATCACCGCAAGGGTGGAAAATGGTGAAAGACTCTAAGGAAGAGATTATTAAAATTATTAACCTAGCGAGCAGTCAAATTGAAGAGAACGGATCTGCTTTAGAATTATCATCTAAAATTTTTGAAATTTCAGCTACATTGGAAAAACTGCCAACTGAAATAACCAACGAATACTTAATCAATGAATTACAAAAACTATTCTAACAAAGAATGATTAAGTATAAATAATTAAACATTATTTAGTATCCAGCTTTTTCTTTCGGATAAGCATTGAAAGTACCTGAACCAGTAGCTATTAATTGATCTCCATCATATACCTTTACTTCGGATACTAAAATTCTATTACCCTTAGAAATTACATCCGATTTAGCTATTATCGTTGCACCTAATTTAGCTGGCTTCAAATATTTAATCGATAATTCTAAGGTTGAAACAACTTTACCTTCACTAAAGACAGCACTCAAACAAGCTACACCTAACGCTGCATCGATTAAGGATGCTACCACTCCTCCGTGAGCTGCAATAGGGGTTGCCAAATGTTTTTCTTCAATTTTCATAGAATATATAATACTACCAAGTGAAGTAATTTCAAAGTCCATCCCTAATAACTCCCCAAACTTATTACTTTGGATATATTTTTCAATTAAATCTGTAGAGTACATCCTATTATTTACTTTTCGTGATGAAACTCTAGGCCTGCTTTTGAAAAAGCATTATAGACCTGTTCATTTAAGATATAAAACACAGCATTATAATCTTCTGTTTTGGTCCAAACCCTAGCGTGAATTTCGATTGATGAAGTTGTCATCGCTCCTAAACCAATAAAAGGCTTTGGATCATCTAGAATTCGATCTTCTTGTTTGATAAAATCCTCTAAAATTGATTTAGCTTGCTCATAGCTATCACCATAGGTTATATGAAAAACAAAATCTATTCTTCTATTCTCGGCTTTAGTGAAATTGGTAATGTTGCCATTTGCTATAGGTCCGTTAGGAAGAATAATCACTTTATTATCTGCAGTATATAAATGCGTATTAAAGATTTGAATCTCTTTTACCGTTCCCTGAGCTGTTAGTGTTAAAATTACATCACCCACTTTAAATGGTTTGAATACCAAAATCATAATTCCACCAGCAAAATTGGAAAGTGTTCCTGAAAATGCCATACCGACTGCTAAACCTGCAGCCCCCAATAAAGCTACAAAAGAAGTCATCTGAATCCCAAATTGGGTAATACTCGTTACGATTACAAGTAACTTTAAGGAAGTCGAAGTTAAACTCGCTAAAAAGGAAATCAAACTTTCATCTGTATTACTTTTCTTTAAGACATTTTTTATCGTCTTTGAAATCAAATTGGATAACCAAAACCCAACAACTAATATTAAAACTGAAAGTAATAAATCAATCCCTACTTTAAACACCCATTGCTGAATTTGATGGTAGTTAAACCCTAAAATCGTTTCTTCTATTTTTTCTATTGGCTTTTCCATAGTTGAATTCTTATACAACAAAATTACTAGATATATTCATAACATAACACTCCCAAGAAAAATGATTTCATAAAATAAATTACCTTTATAATAGTATTAAAATCATACTATGAACTACTACCAAAATAAAGTAATATGGATTATTGGTGCCTCTTCAGGTATTGGTGAGGCACTCTGCTATAATTTAAGTGAACAAGGCGCTATAATTGTGCTATCTTCAAGAAACAGCGAGCAACTTTATAAACTAAAGAAGAAATTAGAACACCCAGATAAACACCTTGTATTACCATTAAACTTAGAAAGACAAGACGAATTTGAACCTGCTTTAGTTCAAATTATAAATACCTATAGTAAACTTGATATTATTTTCAATAACGGAGGCTTGAGTCAGCGCTCTGAGGTAAGTGAAACATCATTAGATGTAGATAGACGGATTATGGAAATCAATTATTTTGGGAATATCGCCTTAACAAAAACTGTATTACCCCAATTTCACCAACAAGGATACGGTCAAATTGTAGTAACCTCTAGTATAGCAGGAAAATTTGGTTTTTATTTACGTTCTGCTTACAGCGCATCAAAGCATGCATTACATGGATATTATGAAAGCTTAGCTTTAGAAGAAATCAAAAATAATATTGCTATAACTATATTGTGTCCTGGCAAGATAAACACTGCAATTTCCACCCATGCACTCAAAGGGAATGGCGAAACACACAATATTATGGATCACAACCAAGAAACAGGAATGCCGGTTGAAGAATGTGTAATACAGATATTGAAAGCAGTAGAAAAGAAAAAAAGAGAAGTTCTAATTGGTAACCAAGAAATTTTAGCTGTGTACATAAAAAGGTATTTCCCACGACTATTCTGGAAAATTATACAAAAACAAAAAGCCACTTAAAGTGGCTTTTTGTTTTTGTATAATTAGTATTACATCAAGGGAATTTAGGGAACTGTTGGAAATTAGGCTCTCTCTTCTCCAAAAAAGCTTTTTTACCTTCTTGCGCTTCTTCCATTAAATAATACATTAAAGTAGCGTCTCCAGCAAACTCCATTAAACCACGTTGCCCATCCAATTCAGCATTCAATCCTCTTTTAATCATACGCAATGCCATCGGACTGCGTTTCAACATTGTTTGACACCACTGTACAGTAGTATCTTCTAATTGATCAAAAGGAACTACTTTGTTTACCATCCCCATACGTTCAGCTTCTTCCGCTGTATATTGTTCACATAAAAACCAAATCTCTCTCGCTTTTTTCTGACCAACATGTCTTGCTAGGTAACTAGACCCAAAACCAGCATCAAAACTTCCTACTTTTGGTCCTGTTTGCCCAAATCGCGCGTTTTCTGAAGCAATTGTAATATCACAAACTACGTGCAACACATGTCCACCTCCAATAGCATAACCATTCACCATAGCTATTACCGGTTTAGGAATAGAACGTATCAATTTGTGTAAATCCAATACATTTAATCTTGGAACACCATCAGTACCAATGTAACCTCCAACACCTTTCACATTTTGGTCACCTCCAGAACAAAATGCCTTATCTCCTTCACCTGTCAATACAATAACACCAATATCCTGACGCTCTTGCGCAATATTCATTGCGTCAATCATTTCAATATTAGTTTCAGGCCTAAAAGCGTTATACACTTTCGGACGATTAATGGTGATTTTCGCAATTCCATCTAAAAATTCAAAACGAATATCTGTATATTCTTTAATCGTTTTCCAAGGATATTTACTCATATTATATATTTTAAAGTTTATTTTAACACTTAAACTATTGTGAAACAAAGGTATATCTAATTGTACCTTCCTGAAAAGCTGGTGCAGATTTTGAGTAGGCAAAACGGGACATCAACGCATATTTTCTTGCTTGCTCTAGCATACAAGGATTGGCAGAAGAACTAGAAATAGTTGTTGCAGCAACTACCGCACCTCCTTGATCCACTTTAATTTTAACCAGTACAAATCCAGCAGATCCTTGCCCACAAGTATACCCAGGATTACGAACAAAATAATTATTATTTTGATGTGGGTCTCGTCCTGAAAGGACCCATTCAACCATTACGTTTCCACCATATACTTTATCACCTCCAGTCTTAGCAAGAGGCTCATTCTTTGATTTAGAATTATCTGCCTTTTGCTCCAAACGTTTTTGCTTTTCTTCTAATATTTTTTCTCGTTTTTCAGCCCCCCCAGATTCTTTAAAAAATTGTTTTTCTAATTCTTTAACTGATTTAACAATATCCTTAGATGAAGTTGGTTTACTTTCTGTCCACTCATCCATTGATTTTTGACGTTTATCTTGAACATCTCTTGAAATATTTTTCACTTCTCCAGATTGTCCATCTGGCATTTCAATGTTTTCAGGTTTAACTTTAATTTCCTCCTCTTTTTCCAATGCTGCTTTTTCATCCCAAACTTCAATTAAATATGTCTTTTCATAGGACGAAATTTGCAAGTACATAAAAATTCCAATGTACGTAATCATCACAGCTAGCACACCGTATTTGTATCGATCCAATAAAAATAAGAACCTATTCATTGCTATTGGTTGGCTGGATAAGACGATGATCGAGTAAATAATAATACTGAATCTGATCTCCTTTGGATAATATTAAAAGATCTTTATTTAATAACCTTATTTGTTGGTATTCAAG
>CANGHE010000046.1 GCA_947453545.1 Flavobacteriia bacterium | reverse complement strand
CTATTTTTGTCGGCTTCTATTTTGGATTTTACCCATTTACAATGTTCTATTATTCTATCATGAAGTTTTGATTTTTTGTCAACTTCGTAATCTGCGATTTCTTGGCTACTTACTCCATCTATACTGGTGCCAGGATTATTATCAAAATCTCCATTTGAATTAAAATGAATTGGGATTTGCATAAAAATTGCATATCCAGATTTTAGGATGATATAAGGAAATTTGCCATATCCATTTATGAATAATTTATGTTCATACCAGTTTTCTTTTAGGTTTACATTATAGTTTTCTGCAAAATCTTCTTCATAACAACAAATGAAATTACGTGGTACAATATCATTAGCTGAAAAATTCATGAATGATGGTATAAAAATAACTTGCTTGTATTGGGTAGAAACTAAAAAAGGGGTTTCTGCAATTTCATTATTATTGAATGTTACCGATTCCATTCCATAATTTTTATTGAACAAAATAGTATAGGGAGCTACATTTGTTAAGTCAAGGAAGGTATTTAACTGATTGTGTTCAATGTTTAGGTACAAGCATTGTGTTTCTTTTTCAAAATAATCAATCACTTTAATATTAGTGTCTGAAGTAAATTTTTCAACGGCTTCAATATAAATTGCTCTTCCGTTTTTTAGGTAAATCTGAAATGTTTTTTTCATACAAATAAGTTTGGGTTAAAAATTCTTATTTGTATTTCGATAAATAGGTGTCTGGGAAAACTTACGTTTATTTTGACCGGACGGGCCCGTATTGTTTTACCACCGTGGTGTCTTCACTCGGTTGGTACCCTAAATGGGTTCGAAATACTTTGCAAATATATAATTTTTATATTGATTTTAAATAAATTATTATTGAAATTCTTAAGTCAAATAACTCTTTTAAAACCTTTTTACTTTTTATTTTTTGTTTGAAAATATTTGATTTAAAAATGAAATTTATTACTTCGTTAATATTTAAAATAATATTATTTGTATTGAAAAAAGTTATGCATTTAAAGGACAAATTAGAAATCAAATAATTATATTGTTTTTCAAAATTTTCTTTTTCCAATGTATTTAAATTGAAATATATATTTAAAATATTTAGATTAAATTCATTAATATTTAAATTATTTTTTTTAAAATGATTTTCACAAAAATCAATTAATTCAATGTTGTTTTCTTCACTAATATTTGTCAAATAAATAAAAGTGTTAAATTTTAAATAAAATTCAATTATTTTTTCTTCACATAGTAATTTATTTTTCTTACATACATTTACTGTTCTTAGTGAAATTATATTGGAATTATATAGCTCATCAATGTTCATAATAAATAATTAAATGATTATTTAAATATCTCTAGAATAGCAGAAAATTCTTGGTTTAATTTTTCGTATTCAATTTCTTTAACATAAAATGATTGTATTGTATCATCTTCATCTAAAAAACATAATGAAGAACCATCCTTAAAGAAAATTTCTGATATAACACTTTCCTTATTTTCAATTTTTTGGGTAATCTCATCATTAATACCTTCCCAATTCAAATCTAAACCTTTAAAAAAAGGAGCATCATCTTCAAACCAAGTTTTATTAAATCTATTTAAAATATCTATTTTTTCTAGTATTTTCTTATAAAGTGTTTTTGGTATAAAACTGTCGGAATTGAATTGAAGGAGGTAATAATGTAAAGTCAACATTTGAACACCTAAAGGATATTTAATAAAATCCAAATACCAATTATAATATGTTATTACTTCCTCTTCATATAAAGGAAGAAAGTCATAATGTTTCTCACATGCACCAATATCAATATAAGTTTGGTACTGACTGGTTGATTTATCCTTAAATTTAATTTTTCTCATTAAATTTTTCTCATTAAATTTATATAATACATATTTATTATCTAATTGTATTAATACATTCTGATGTAATGCCTTTAAGTATAGGACAAGTTAATCTTAAAATTTCACAATCAGATTCAACTGAAAAATTCTTACCGCCATGGAATAAATTGTTTCTCACTCTATTCAAAATTAAAATAAAGGTTTTAACAATTCCAAATTCTTTGTGTTTATTCTGGTCTTTCCAATACGAAATAAAATCATTGTGGAATTCTATGATTTTATCACCATTAACATCCATAATTGGTGATGCTGTTTCACTTCCAACTCTGGAGCATAGTTCTAAAATATCTTGTTCATAATTTTTTAAATTCTCTAGTATTTTCTTGTTTCTGACTTTTGCCCAATAAAGGATTTCATCCTTATCCGTACTTGTTTCATTATTATAAGTAGAAAATTGTTTTCCATCACATGCGCAATATTCTTTAGCGGCAACCGTTAACGATATCCACAAATAAATATAGGATTCGAAAAGTAAACCAGAATCACTATTTCCCTCAAATTTAGTTAAAAGTATTTCTCCTTTTTTATACCATTCTAAAGCAAACTTACCTCTCATAATATATTTTGCATTTGATATTTCATTTTTAAAAGCATATATCTAAAATTAGTCTTCAATCAAATATATCATTTGGTCTTTTGCTCTTAGGTATATTCTGCCTTGTGGTTTTTTACAAACCTTTACTTCTTCACAATAAAATTTTGTGCCAATTGGATGACTTTCACGAATATCTCTACTACATTCTATAACCATATTTTCAGAAAATATTTGATTAGAGCTTGGTCTAACTCTAATTCTATTTGTTTCTGAATCCAAAAATGATTCACATTTTATATTCTTATAAATATTCCCTATTTCCATAATTAATCCTTTATCCAAGCTTCAATTTTATCTACAAGACGTTTTTTTAATTCATCTGGAGTATTGTAAATGATATGTGGAAAGTGGTTTGTATCAAAATGAGTTTCATTAAAATCTTTTTCGTTACAGGTATAAATCACCTTTAAGCCTCTTCCTAAAGCAAAACCAGCTTCAAAATATACCCCGTCTTTTTGTTGAGTGAAATCAGCAATACAAAATCGGGATTTTTTAATGTTAACTATGATTCCATCATTTATTGTTTGTTCAGATTCAACATGAATTTCATCTATTAGTAACGGATTGAATCCTGTATCACTAACTGCCTCTTTTATAGCTGTTCTGATTTCCGTCATACCATTACCAAAAGACATTGCTATAAAACAATTATTTGAGTTTTTACCATTATCAAAACTTTCAAATATTTTATTTAAGCCTTTGAAAGTAATATTATATTTGATGCAATTACCACTTATTTTGCTATTCTCACTCTCTATTAATCCCGCATTATCTAGAACTTGAACATAAAAATTACATTCATCACTATCCTTGAAAAATAAAAAATTCACGTAGTCAATATCAAACAGTTCTTCAAATCTAATTATTTCACCTTCTTTTTTTTGTTTTTCAAACAATTTGAATAAAAGATTCGAAGCTTTCTCATTTGGTGATTTTGGATATGAACTGTGTTGTATTAAATGTTTTAAATCTTCCAGTTTGATAATTTTAGTTTTGTCATCAAACCACAAATCATTCAATGCCAATCCTTTTAAAATTAACATTTCATTTTCAGAAAGTTTGGATAAATGAGAATCTATGTCCCAGTCAAATTTGAAAAATATTTTATTACCATTGAACTCAACAAAATAGTCAATGGAATCTGAATCAGATGTCAAATTTTTAGTTGGTAAGCCTGTAACATAGCAATTCATTGGTGCTGTTGATAATCCCATCAGTTTAGTAATTTATTTATTATCTTCTCTCCAATCTTAATATCCAGATAGTTATTATCATCTAACACTGATACAAAACCTACCTTACATTGGTTATCGTCTGGAGTTGGTGCACCTTTCCAAAATTTACCGAACGATTCATCGACTAAATTAGAATGTGGATATAAAAGCATACTTTTTTTAGCATTCCAATATAGATTATAAGCATACATTTGCTTTAAATCGTCATCGCTAGGCTTTGGGTTGTTGGTATCTAATATCTTCCATTTGGTGTCCACTACATAAGTATTTGTGCCAAATTCTGTATTATGTAATAAAACTATATCGGGTCTAATTGTTCTGCTTTCCCAAAACTTTTGTTTGTTCTGAAAACTAACTGTTATTCCCTCATAATTTGCCTTTAAAAGCATACGATATATGTATTCTTCCCAAAGTTTATTCATATCAAACAAAAGGGTCAACATGTTTTCTTGACCTGTTCTGATGTCTGGTGAATAATTCAAAATTATCATTTTAGCAATCTGTAACGCTTGTGTATAAGCAACTGTCTTTCTATTTTCTTTTAACTTATCAAAGTGACTTTTTTGAATTGAAATTTCTTTAATTTCTGGGAAACTAAGTTTGAGTCTTGCAATTCTGTCTTTCAAAGATGAATTAAAAGTAATGTCACCTAAAATACTGAGTGCTTTCAACAAAATTTGATTTGCTAGATTTTCAAAATCATAAATCTGATGTTCCGTATAAAAGCGTTCTTGGTGTATTAGGTTTTGCTGAATATTTTTATTGAAATCTAATCTTCCTTTTAAAGACAAAACGTTTGAGGTATGCCTTCTATATTGTTTTATTAAACCTCTTCGTAAAAGTAATTGAACTTCATCTAAATAAATCTCAAAATATAATTCTAATAAAGAGTTGTGTCTTTGTTTTAAGCTCGCTTCCGAAACCGCGGTTACGTTGATATGCTTACATACTTTAAGCATCTTTAAAAGTGCACCATGCCAAGTTCTATAATCTTCGTCTGTAGCTTTTACTTTGTCAGCTTTAGGGAGAATTTCTATGGTTAACCCACCGATTTGAATTACCCCAACATAATTGTTAAACTGAATTCCATCACGAATTCCAGTAAAATATAGATTATTGTTATTATCGTTAAATTCAAGCAAGCGTTCCAATTCTCTAGGCAATAACTGCCTTCCCTTCCAATCTAAATGGAGGGTCAATTTTTCGAACTCAAATACTTGTATTACTCTAGCCACTATATTTTATTGATAAATTGCTTTAAAATCCCAATTATTAGTGCTTGTTATTTCATAAACACTTCGTTCCAATAAATCATTAGCTACAGATGGGTCATATTCATTATTTTTAGCAAACAAAACACCCGACTTGCTTGATTTAGTTATAAATGAACTACCTAGAACAAGACTTATTTTTCCAAAGTCACCAAAGAAATACTCCTCTAGCAATGGAATAACTTTATCCTTGAAGGCTTGTTTTAATTCATCTAAAGTTTCGATTCCTAAGAAATAGGAATGCCCAATTTTGTGGTCTTTATCTATGAGTTTCTCTATACGGTCATTCATCACCTTTAAGATTTCAACGACATCAATATCATCAATTTTACCGTTTTTATCTTTTAGTTTACCTTCTAGCAAAATCAATTCTGGTTTTGGTGGCATCTCTCTAAATGAAAAACGTCTTCTAAGGGCTGTATCCAGAGCTTCAATGCTTCGGTCAGCTGTATTCATAGTTCCTATGATAAAAACGTTCTGAGGTACTTTAAATTCCTTTTTAGAGTATGGAAGCACCACACTCAGCTCTTCATCTGTTCCAGCTCTTTTGTCTTTTTCGATTAAGGTGATTAATTCTCCAAAAATTGACGATACATTTCCCCTGTTAATCTCATCTATGATTAATACATAATTTTTAGGATTTTTAGGAAGCTTAACCAAATCTACTTTTTTGTCTTTTACAAAAAACTCCTGTTTTATCTCGCTCTTAATTAACTGATAAATGGTTTGCTGAGATAAGTTCTTGTTGTATATTTCAGTTGCTGGAATTGATTTGTCTGTAAAAATCCATTCAACGTTTCTGAATTGATTATATAATGAACTATTGGCAAAAGGTGCCTCTTCCCTGTACTCATATTCACCAACTACTTTACCTATTGCTCGTACATAATAATTACCATTTGATATGATAACATAATCGCCAACTTTTAATAATATCTTGAACTGATTTATTGCGGTTACAGAAAAACGCTCAATACCTTTTTCAATTGCAAATTCTTTGATACTCTTTTCATCTTTTCCAGTGTAATCATAACCGTCACCCCAACCTAAAGCAATACAATTATTTTGTATGCAATAATCATAGATTTCGTTATCTAAATCACTTTGAGAATTACCCAATGACATTTTATAAAAATGAGCTCTGTCAAATTCGTCTTGTGACAACGATAATAAAGAATCTGGTTTTACATCAACCGCATTAATACTGTCGTTTGCAATTCTACAAATACGTTTAAAAATACCTTCTTGAATTTCATATTTCAGATAGGTATCTGTTGCTTCTGGTTTAACAGGCTTGATACCTTCTATAAAGTCTTCATAACTCATGGATTGATGAAAGGTTGTAAAACCTATTTGACCTACGTTTTCATTGTCATTATTGAGCAATAATAATTTAAAACGTTTTTTCAATTCATCTCTGTTATCATGGTTTGCTTTATAAAATTCTGGGTCAGCAATTTTAATAGCTTCGTTAATTGTATTATACGTTTTACCCGTTCCTGGAGGTCCGAAAAATATTTGATTTAATTCTGGTTCTTTCATATCAATATCAGTATTACTGCTTTTAGATTGTGTATTATTAATTACCCAATCTTTAATTTTATTAAGTTCTTTGGATTGAGTTGGATTTAATCCAATCGCCTCATCAATTATTTTTAGAACAGTTTCAGTTTTTTCAAGGTAGCTAAATCCAACTTGACCAACTCGTTCTTTATCTTCAAGAAATCCTTTTTCTTTTAAGTTTTCAATTTTGTTTTCGAGAACAACTGCCAAATCTTTTTCACCAATGAGGTTGTATGACTCTTGTTCATTGATAGCAACCCAATACTTTAAAATTTCAGCTTTGCCGTAAAATCCAACAATTTTGTTCTGAGAATAAAACACTATTAGATTATTGCTACCTTCTACTTTAGGAGGGTGGGTGAATTTGGCAAAACCATAAACTTTATCAGCTGGATTTCTTACATTATCCAAATCAAAATTCCAGCTTTCATGTGGAATATTAGCTCCACCTACCCAAGCATGACCACTCGCATCTTCACTAACTTCTTTCCAATCTTTACTATTCCAAGTAATATTTGCAATTAGAAATTTAATGTTGTCTTTTGATTCTAATTCCTTTTGCTTTTGAAGAATTTTACTCAATGATTTCTCGAAGTCATCATCTTCAATTTCTAACTCTTTTGAAAGACCACATTCGTTTATAACTTTCAAAATTTTTGGATATTGTACTAAAAAGAAATCATCTAAACTTGACCAAATCTCACCAGAATAAGGCTTGTAATATTGGTCGTCTTTTGTTGTGCTGAAACCACCAAGTTGTTCTGCTATTTTAGAATAACAATCAATAAAATTTTGTCTTTTTTCACCTCTAAAAAGTATTTCAATACCACAGGATATATTTTCTGTATCAATATTATGAATAACAAAACCAATACTTTGCGTTGAAAGATTACCAGAACCTACTTTTGTAACACCAATATGTATGTATTTATCTGTTCCATTGAACCAAAAACCATTATCAAGTCTGTCATTGGTATTTCTTCTTCGTAACCAAAATTTGACCTTATTTTCTTTTTTATGAAAATTTAATAAGGTCTCTAATAAATTAGTTCCTAATTGTTTTATCTTAATATTTAAACTCATATATCTAAATAAAGTTTATCAACTTGAAGGTCTAATTCCTTTTGAATTATTTCAAGTTTTGAATTTGCAATATCTTCAGTAATAATTGATTTAAACTTCTGATTTTGAATTTCAAATGACCTGTCAAAAATATCTTCAAATAATAATAACTGTTCTTTTGTAGGAACTATTATTGGTAAACAACGAGCATCATTAATTTGTAAAGTTGAAGTGTTATTTAAAAACTCAAATGAAAACTCACTTGCGAAAGTTGAATTTATTATACAAACAAGGTATTTTGCAGAAATAAAATCACAAGTTGGAAATAAACTCATACTTTTTACATCGTGAACACTTTTACCTTTTAATCTAGATTTTATTAAGACAGTGTGAATATCACTCCAGCAAAATCCATTTCTAAAATAAAATTGTGAGTTCTGCCATAATGACTTTCCTTTTCCATTTAGATGTGACCTTCTTTTTAAGTCTAAAATATTTTCTGCAGACCAGCTTATATAGTAAGGGGATTCTAGATACCATCTATTTCCCGCCTTATCTCCTTTATCGTATGGAACGAAAGTTTTAGCACCTATAATTCCATCAGTTTTTTCTTTAATTGTTATCGCATCTACATTCGCTATCTCTTCTTCTTGAACTATTTGATACAAATAACCTTGACCAAAAACATCTCTTCCAAATTCATTTTTTATACTTTGAAAAACACTTCTAATTTCAAATTCGCTTAATCCTTGCAACGAATAATTTTTATTAAACTTAATATTAAATTCTTTTATTTTTAAAATTCTTGTTTCACGAACTCTTTTAGCTTCATTTGTACTATACAAAACACCTATAAAATCTCCATTATTTCCTGTTGCTAAACCTTGACCTCCATCAGTAATTAGTCCAAGTAATGTAACATCAGTTTCTTTTAATTTTTTTTGATAATTTATTAGTTCTAGTTTATACTTAGTAATATTAGCACTTGTAGAAATTTTGTGCCAATGTTCGACCAGTAATTTATTAATTATTTGAGAATATTTATCATGAATTTTGTTATTAAAATCGTTAGGAGTAAAAAACACTTTGTTGGGTGTTCTTTCAAATTCAATTTGATTTATTAAAAAATTTTTTGCGTCAGATAATTTTGTTTTACCTCTAGCATCAATATAATTTAAAACTCCTTTTTTTTGATTTTTTTTGTAGATTGATATAGCGGTAGAAACCATTGCAGATTCAAACACATCATACCCTAAATTTGTTATAGCAATAATTTCATTACTTAAAAGTAATTCTCTTACATTCATTTTTGATTGAAGTGTCAAAAATGTATTTGAGGTAATATAGCAAAATATACCTTTTGTTTTTAATATTTCATCACCGACAATAAAAAAGTAGTTATAAAGGTCGTCCGAAAATCCAAAATGATTTTTTGTAATTTCATCAACTCCTTTATTAGACAAATATGGTGGGTTTCCTATTACAATATCAAATCCACCTTCATCAAATACTTCTTTAAAAAACAAATGCCATAAGAAAAATGGTCGTTCATTTGAGTTAGAAAGTTGAGCTAGTTTTATTTCTTTTTCATTGAATAATTGTAATTCTGTATTTATTTTGGCTAATTCTTTTGCCTGTTTACTTGTTGTTCTAATTTTTTCCTTTTGTTGCCATGTAGAAGCTGATGACTCGTCTAGTTTTAATTTACGTTCTAAAGGAGTCTTTCTAGTTAATAAGCTTTGTTTATGTTGTAATAGTGTAAATCGAATATGATTCAGAACTTGGTCATCAATTTTCTTATGAATTGTTTTTTTAGTGTCTGGGTCATTCGCATTAAAATATTCATCCATTAATGATTTAATATCTTCAAAACTCAGTGATATACTCACTGATTTCTTTGCCTCTCCACTAAACATATCAATTTGTTCCGTTTCATATATCTCTTCATAAGCAGATGCATGGCTTATTTGACTCAAATCTATACCTTCAAAGCTTTCTAGCAAGCTGTTTCCTTGCATAATTTTATAGTCTAGATTAGGTAATGGTAATGGTTCAATTTCATCAACCACTAAAGCCAACCAGAAACGTAAACGAGCAATGTCTACTGCACCGCTCTCTAAATCGACTCCGTAGATACTGTGCTGAATGATATTTTTCTTCACTAAATGGGGTTGCCATTCAGAATCACTGATATTCCATATTTTTGATACAGAATCTCGCTGGATAAAATAAAGCTCTTCAATGGCAGAATAAATAACATTTAAAATTCCCATTGGAAAAGCACCCGAACCAATTGCTGGGTCACAAATTTTTACATCAAATAAGGCTTTTGAAATGGGTTGAAACAAATCTAAACTAGAGCATTTATCAACTAGTTTGTTACGTATTAAATCTTCTATTGCATTTTTTACTTCTGGATTTTCAGCACCATTTATTTTTGTGTTAATGTATTCGATAATACTCTCTTGACACATGTATTGCACAATCATTTTAGGCGTATAGAAAGCACCCTTATCTTTGTTGTCCTCTAGTAGGTTTTCAAAGATATGACCTAGCATTTCTGGGTCAATACCTACTTCATGGTCATTCGGGTCATTCTCATCAATGGTGAAATTATATTGCCCAAAGAAATCAAATAATTCTTGAAAGTAGGTAGCTGGGAAATCAATTTTTCGTGTGATATTCTCATCTGAATCAAAAAGTCCTCCATTCAAATAAGGGACTTTGCTTTTGCCTAAAACTCCAACTATTCCCTCACAAACAAATAAGTCATCTGTTCTCTTTTTATTGAGTGCGTTATAAAATAATTCAGCTAAACACTTACTATGAAATTCAGTTTGGTTGGAATAATTCTCAAATAAGGATTGCATGAATTGCTTGTCGCCATCTTCCCATTCTTTGATTCCAGCGGTGCAACCCATCCATCCTTTCTTTTGAAGGAAATGAAGAAATACAATTCGACCGAGTAGTTTTTTAGTAAAATCACGGATGCCTTTTTCTCTATCTGTGCCAAAACTAATACTGTTGTATGCTTCGTTTGTATGAATGTATTTCCAGAATTTTTCAAATTGTTTTTTATATTTTTCAAAAAACTCTTTTGATAATTGTTCAACTGAAAATGCGTTTTGGATGGCATTAATATCCACCTCTGATTTTTTCTCACTTAACTTAAAAAAACGTTCTGCTGGGGTTTTGCAACTCTCATTTTTGCCTAATACGTAAGTATATCGTTTTGTATCTGTTTTCTTTTGAACAAAATCACTTTCTTGCTCGTCAAAATCGGTACTTCGTGCAGAAAATGTAAAACGATAATCATCAGTACCTTGCTCAAATACTGATAGAACACCATGTATTTGTTCTTGGTCAATGTATTTAGAAATTTCATTATTTAGTTCAACTCTGTTACGTTGAATATTAACTGTATCTGAAAGTAATAACTCAAATAAGGCTAAATTTTTACCATCATTTAAACGGACATTTCCTAATTGTCTAAACGTTTTAATTTTATCATTACTAATTGTAAACTCTTTTGGAGTTGAAAGTATTGATACATTAGGAAAAACAAATGATACAATTTTCTTCCAATTTTCTTGCTTGTAGGATTGACTTAAAAGCTCTTGTAATTCTCTTTTATCCATGATTATTTAGTGTAGGAATATGATTCGGAAATTATTATTTCTGGTTTCATTTTTTCAAATGATTTAACCGTAACTATTGGGTTTGCTGATTCTGATTCGTTGATGTCTATTGGGTATTTATCAATTATTCTCATAACGGCATCCAACAAATCAACTGGCTTTATTTTTTCTGCTTTTGCATTTTTCTTCAAAGCATTTATTTCACGTTGAAGCTTTTGAAACTTAGCGTTTTTCACTGCATTTTTGGTTGCTTTTATCTTATCTTTTTCAATGTCATTGATAAAAGGAAAGCTTAAAAACCCGTCTAAATAAGCCAATGCACGCTTTTCATTCGGACCTTGTGTGGTATCTACAACTTGACCGCTAGCCATGTCTTCTTGCAACTTTTCATCAAAATTATTTATTGCAATAGCAACTTGGTCATGGTGTTTTTCATGAAGTTCTATACCTATTTCTGGTTTATCAGCTCTAAACTCTTTTGCTACTTCAACAAACCCCATTTCTTCTAGTTCATTGTCTTCTTTAACCCAATAGAATGCATCTCTTCGGTTGTTTCTAATAAAACAAATTGTACTGTTCTTTTTTGTTCTATCCTTTCTGCCTACTCTTGCTTTAAGTGGTAAGTTTCTAATTCTTCTGAACTCTTCTGGATTTTCTTCTCTAAACTTTCTAAGCTCCATTAGATAAGCTAAACGCTCATCTTTCTCTTCATCAACATCTTTTTCAAACAAACCAAATGATTGAATTTCTTCATCTGGAGAATAAATTTCACTATCCTCACCAAGTGCTGAGTGAAATGCTTGCAATTTCATAATTGCTTTTTTCTCTAATTCAATATCATTGTTAACTTTTGCTGTAGGATAAAAGTTGAAAATATGAATAAAAGGTGCAACAGAACCAATTCTATTTACCCTTCCAATTCGTTGCATTAATCGAGTAGAATTCCAAGGTGTATCATAATTCACAATTACATTTGACCTGTGTAAGTTGACCCCCTCAGCTAATACTTCAGTACAAATAATTATTTTGTAATCAGACTTGTATTGCTCTCTTGGAATGTTAGCATCAAAATTATGTTTAATCGTTTCTCTTAAATTATCTCTATTGCCAGCATGTACTTCCAAAACATCTGTCCTTCCAGCACTTTTTAATGCGTTGGTGAGATAGGTTGTGGTTTCTTTAGACTCTGAGAACACCACTAATTTTTGTTGTGGATTGATTTCTTTGTTCAAAAATTCTTTTTCAATTCGCAATTTGAATTCATCCAATTTAGGGTCTTCTGTTACTTTACTCCAACGCTCATTTAAACCTACAACTATTTCATAGTCACGCTTCAATTCATTTAAAAAATTCGGTTCAAAATCTTCTGGAGTACAAATAGTAATAGTTGGGTCTGAATCTATTACCGTTGCAATTTTTTCTATTAATTCATCCTCACGACCTTCAATTATAAACTCCGATACATTTAAGTTTGGAGCAATGTAAACCGTTCCATTTTCAAACATCTGAATCATTGAAAGGGTTGAATCACAAAACCTGTTTAGAGAGGCTTTAAATGCGTAAAAACTACTATCAATTCTTTTAACCAAAAGCACCTTCATCATACTTGCTAATGCTCCCGAAGCCACATCAGCATTTTTATATTTTGATTTCTTTTCTGGAACTAAAAATTTTATAGCTTGATACCTGTAATATTTTATCCCTTCAACTGGATGAGAAAGTAAATACATTGTATCATCATATAACTGCTCAGCATCATCATTTAGTTGATAATATATTTTTTGTGGTTTTTTGATGTCTGGAAAAATAATTCCTTGCTCATCTAAATCTGATTTGTATTGGTGATGAATTTTTAAATCAGTTCTAGTTCTTCTGATAGTAAGTGGAGCAATTACCTTATCTCTTATGTCATGATAAATAACTTTAACTGCTTGTTGAACCTCTGCAATATTTGGATTATCACGTAGCTTTTTGTAGTCATCAATTTTCTTTCTAAAAAAGTGTTGCAAGTTTGAAACTTCTAAAGTTGAATCTTTAGCATCTTGAAAAAGATATACTTGATTAGCAATATCTGATGGTCTATTATTTAATGGTGTAGCAGAAATTAACATTACTTTTTTATCTGCTTTTGTACCGTCTTTTAAAACCTGTTTTGTTTTTGTTTTGCAAAGTTTCTGTAATTCATTGTAAGCCTCAGCTGAGTCATTTCTGAATTTATGAGCCTCATCAACAATAATCAAATCATATTTTTCTGGGTCGTTAATTTTATGTAAACTTCCATTTGTAATTATCTCGTAATTCTTTAACTCAAATTTATCTAATGTATCTACCCAATTGTCTTTCAACGCTGGGGGTACTATTATCAGAATAGTTGAAATGTGTGAAGGAAAACCATTAGAATAGAAAAATTTCTTTGCCACCAAAGTACCTACAACTGTTTTACCTAGACCTACAACATCTGCTAGAAAAAAGCCATTGTGTTTCTTTAATAATTCATACCCTTGATTAACCGCATCAACTTGATATGATAACCTTTTAAAGCCTTTCGGTAAATCTGAAACTGAATTAGGGTCAAACTCTACGCTTTTACCAAAATACTCAATTAAAAATTTTATATAGACCTCAAATGGAGTGAAATTATCGTTTAAGTAAGTATCCTTCTTGATTTTTTCGATTTCTACAGGAAGAATCGGAATTGCTTCAATCCAAAGTTTTTCAAACTCATTTGTAGCAAAAGCAACATCATCAAATGATTCAAGAATAACATTGAATTCATAGTTGCTTCCATCAAATCCACCTAAACCGGAGTCTGATAAATTAGATGAACCTGTAATAACTTTCCCTTGATTGTGTTCGTTCCAAGTTTCTGGTCTGAAAATGTATATTTTAGCATGTAACTTTCTGCTTGGATGAGCTTTGATTTCAATCTTTTTAGTTGAAATGTCTTCAATAAATTGTAGGATACCGTTTTCAACTTCTTTAGTGTAGTTGGCTGTTTGTATATCTTCTTTGGCTTCATTTAAAAATTCTATCAAAGTCTGATTAGCATCACCTTGGAATAGTAATCCCTTAGAATTATATTTAGCTATAATTTTATCTACATCAATACCAACAAGTATTCTAATTTTAGGTACATTGTTAAGATGTTCTCTTATTCTAAAATAGCCAGAAGCTCTAAAATAGCCTACCAAGGCATCGAAGAACTCTATATCTTTATTGTGTTCAAATACACCTTTGAATTTATTCAAAAGGGTGTTATCTCCATCATTTGTAAAAAATCTTGTAGACATTAAAAAAAACTGAAATTTAATTTATTAATTTATAGTTGAAAATTATTATTTAATATCTCAATATTAATATTTTTTTTTCTATTAAAAAAATAAAGTTATTAAACGTTTAAGGCTATTTATTTAAAGTTAATTATATGAAAAATACTTCAAAATCATCCCCTTTACATATTCAAGTAATTAATATATTTATCTGAACCTACAACCTCTACATCTTCTGGAAACCCCAAAATAAACCTTGTGATTGCTTTCGGGTTATTTACACTACATTTAAATAGATACGTCTCTTTATTTGACTCTTTTTTCACATAAGGTTGAACTAATGGGTATTCTTCTTTTAAAATAAGATAAGCTCTTAATGTTAACCTTAATTCAATATCAAATTTTTCCCCGTTTAATTCGCTAAAACCAAAAATATCAGGTTTGTCGTTTTTATGCTTTTCTTGAAACTCTTGATTTGTATTTAATTCTATTACTTCTGTTATTCTTTCAATATTAAAATATTTGTTTTCACCTGTTTCAACTTCAAATGCGATTAAAGAATTATAGTTGTCACTAAAAGTTATAGGTTCAACCAAACGATCGGAAATTTTTTGAGAGTTTGCAGAATGATAATCTTTTAGAATTACCCTTTTTTCATTCTGTATAGCATCACTTAATTTCGCAACTATTTTTCCTAGATGCGCTTTTAATATGTGATTGCCATGAATTGCAATTTCAGATTTAAAATATATTTTTTTTAAAATGGAATCTTTTAGTTTGCTATCCTTGCCAACACTAAGCAATAACTCTTTTAATAATTTGACTTCCTCATTAGAAAAAGGATAGGACTCAACTTCATCTTCATTAATAATTAAATACCGATTGTGTTGGTCACGTTGTAATTCAAAACCCAATTCTTTAATTAAATCTAAATAACGATATACCGTTCTGTCGGTACTTTCTAAAATCCCCGAAAGAAATCTAATAGACTTTGCTGGCTCTTTTTTTAGTAAAGAAATTAGCTGAAGTACTCTTAAAATTTTATTTTGATTGTGCATTTTTTGAAATTATTAGACAAATTAGGTCAATTTTATTTACATAGACAAACGATTGACTCAAGTTGTCAAAGTCTTTAACTTCATTTGTTTAAAAATTAATCTAAATTTAAATAAAATGAAAAAAATAGTGATTTTATTATTATTTGTCAGCGCAATAATGTCTGCACAAGAAACAGAATTTACTTTTGATAATACAAAAGGAATGACCGATTTTGTAGTAAATAATGTAGAAGGTAAAACTGCATCGGAAATTTTTAAAAAAGTTATAGAGTGGATTAAGATAACATATAAAAATCCAGATAAAGTAATTTTATCTACAATAGAAAATGAATATGTAAGATTTGAAGGAGCATCGGGTTCTTTTTACTCAATTAATATGGGACTATTGGGAAAATCTTATCAAGATACCAAATATCAAATTGAGATTTCGGTCAAAGATGGAAAATATAAGTTTGATATTATCAGTATGGAAAATTATTTAGCTCCAAGTCAATACACTAGAGGAGGTTGGAGTGATAACATGTTATTTAATGGTAATCTTGATAAAGAGACTTTAGAAAAAACTGTATTCAGAAAAGATGGAACTCTAAGAAGTACTTGGAAAAATATAAATGATGTTCCAGTATATTTTAACGAATTAAATAAATCATTGTTTGAAAGCATTACTACTTCTGTAAAGAAAAATGACGGATGGTAATACGCTTAAATATTATATTTTAAATTTATTAAAAAGGCGCTTCAACATTTTTTCTATTAAAACCTAAATTTTTATTTGATTTAGAGTTGCTATTGGAGTTGCATTGTTCTATATAAAGCATACCATTTGCGGAGTCAATAAATTTTATTGAGAAATTTTTACGACTATGGTTGGCGGTAAAGGTGTAGATATAGTCATTGGTGATATTGCAACTTCCATGAGTAACTTCAAAGTGAGCGTCTAATTCATCTAATTCACATCTAAAAATAACCTCAAAATCATGCAGGTAACTGCTAATTTCAATTTTGTCTTTAATAGTTTTGGGTATAGGCTTTAGTAGTTGATTTAGCATTTCTAAATCTAAAATACTAATGGCGTGAACTATATAATTTTTAAGGTATTGCTTTTCTATTTTCATGCTTGAGAAGTTGATTTATGATTGTAGTTGGAATCAATTAAAGTCTTACTAATGCGAACAAGAAATCCAATTGGAACGGCAAGAAGTAAGGCAAAACCAATTAGGTTTTCAATTGTAGCATATTCGTAGGGTTCGTTGAATACAAAAATGTACAATTCAACAAAGCCTAGCAGAAGTAAACTCGCTACAAAACCGAGCCAATAGTAGGTTAGGAGCCTCAGTGAAAAAAGTATATAAATATTATCAGTATGCAAAGGTTTGTTAACCTGGTTAGCAATAAAAAGCAAGAGACCAAAAGGTAGTCCACTTAGTAATGGTGTTTTTATGAGTAATTCTAAATCAAAATCCGAATAAAAAGAATCATATAATAATCCGTAAATATAAATAATCCCCATAATAATTAAGGAAGCCAAACAGCCATAAGCATAATATTTTAGTATGGTTTTGATGTTTTTCATAGTGCTATAGTTTTATATTAAATGCAAGCTGATTGCCAATTTCTCAATGCTTTTGGAAATGGTATCCATCAAATAGGTAGTTTTCTTTTGAGGTAACTCAATAGCCAATCGCCCGTTAGTCAATCCAGTTGATTTGTTGTGAAATTCAAACTCTACATTTGAAACCAATTTACCTTCGGCAATTATAAATTCTAACTCTCGATTATTGCCAATAAAGTGTACAATTGTAGTTGCCTCAAGGGTATCTATTTCTTTGTTCCATCTAAAACTTTCTTTATTGATAAAGTTGGAAGCTTTGATTTTCATTGGATAAATAAATTGGTTCAATTTTTTGTGGGTGATGGTTTCCCCAACAAAATGCGTTTTCGATTTTGTCAAAGCTTTTATTTCCACAGGATACAAATCTTCTAATTTGGTAATGATATAAAAGCCTGATTCATCAGCCCATATTTGTTTGTTTCTTCTAATTTGTACCACATCCCCAAGTTCTGGTAGGTTTTGCATAGTATATTTTAATTAAAGTAATTGTTTATATCGATTAATAGTGGTTGCCCTTTTGTGAGTCCAACTCTAAAAAAGTTAAAGTAATTTCCACCTTCTAGTTTTTCTACAATGTCAATTTCGGTCACTGATTTCGGTAGGGCAGGGAAGAGCAAAGTAAATTGTAATACCTGTCCGCATCGTTGAAAGAAATGTTTATTTGGTGTCAACGGAATATTAATAGCTTTCACCAAATAGAGTTTCTTGCTTGATCCTGAAGGCCTAATGTAAGTTCCAGGATTGATGTTTGCCCAACTCCCATTATTATATTTCTTTGGAGAAATGTAAGTAAAATCAATACGAGTATAGTGTTCATCCATTGTAATGCTTTCAATTCCAATTTCGTGTTCGGGAGTATATTCAGAAGCAGGAGATTTAAATATTAAGGTATCGTATTCAATTTCGATTCCACTCTCTTTTTCAGTTTTTTTTGTTTCCATAATTAGAAAGAT